>CAIVPM010000337.1 GCA_903907815.1 uncultured Chitinophagaceae bacterium
AATCTTTGTGATGGCTTCTTAAGTGTATCTTCTAACTCTGATTTAAGCGATTCTACTGCATCTAACTCTTCTCTCCTGAAGCTCTCATCTTTAAATGCATTAAAAACATTTTTAATTGTATCTTCATTTTTGCATTTACCTAAAATTATTTGAAGTGTATCTACTCTATTTACCTTCAAATTATTTAATATTTGATAAAACCTAAATCTCGCTTTTACTTTAAATGAATGGGTCCTTTGATCATGGTTTTGCAAGGTGTCAAAATGTTGACCATGTTTAGGTTTAAATAATTTCAATAAAAATGCAGCGTAATCATTTTTTGTGCTATTTATTTTATATTTTTTAGTTGTTGAAGTTATATCTCCAATTGCGTCTTTGGCTTTAACGAAATTAAATTCTATTGAATTCAATTTTGGTAAAAATTTACCATCAAAGTATGAAGGATCTGTCTCAATATCATAAAGTTTAATATCAGATATTTTTATTACATTAAGGTCTTTTATATTTTTTAATACTTTATTATAAAAAAGAATTGAATTTAATAAAATGGAATTTATCAAATCTGAGTTTGAGTTTCTTGATTTCAATTTATCAAAAACATCTTTTCTAAATGCATATAAAATAAATCGAGGTCTATTTTGAGGAACACCAAAATACTTAGAATTGATTAGCATACATACAGGAATATATCCTTGTAATACAAATGCTTTTGCTACTTCAATCCACGAATAATGTTTAATGCCATCTATAGTTTCAAATGGTGATGTAATTCCTTTTACGTTTTCAAGCAGTACTACTTTAGGCTTTATAATACCGGCAAAATTTGCAAATGATAGAGGTAATATATTTTTATAGTCGTCTTTAACTCTTTTTCCAGCCAAACTAAATCCTTGACAAGGAGGACCTCCAGATATTAAATCAATATCTCGGTCAACAAGTTGCTTTATAACTTCTTTATTACTTTTTAAAAAATCCAATAAATGATCTATATTCCCAATAATTAATTTATTTTTAAAGTCTTTAACAGATTTAATATCTGAAAATTTGCCTTTATAAAAATTGAATGGATTTTCTCTCAATCTATCTTTTAAGTTATCATTTGGATACTCAGATTGAATCCATAATACCTTTTCTGATTTTTGTTTTTTAATACTAAGACTATCTAAATCCTCGCCTAATAAATTGTATGCGAATGTTTCACCTGCCATTGGTGATAATTCATTTGCCATAAATAATTCAAACCCTGCAGCCTCAAGCCCTAAAGACATTCCACCACAACCAGCAAAAAGTTCAATATGTTGTAATTTATTCGACATTAATACTACCTATTTAAAAATATTATTTACAAACTTAATAATTTACTATGAAGTAACTTGATTGATAATCTATTCTGTTACTTTCTCTATAACTACTTAAATACCTTCTCTCTATGCCAATTTAAATTCTCCATTAAAGGATAGTGCTCCTTATGCTTCGGCAATCTAATAATCTTGCCTTCGAATTTCTTAAATCCATAATCGCTATCTACTTCTTGGAATACAGTTGAAAGCTTTACTTTATAGTCATTATCAATAGTTATTAATCCTCTATCAAAAGCTCTATGTAAGTTAGGGCAAAGTGCTATTCCATTGGTAATAGTGTCATTGTAGCTTTCACTAAATGGTACAATATGGCAAGCATCCACCATAGAAACATTTATCAATGCATTTATTTTCAATCCAGATATACAACAAGTATTGTCATATATCTTAGGTATTTCTCTTTTAAATAAACTTCCCCTTATAAATATTTCCTCTTCATTCTGGTTTTCAACAAGTGTCGTAATCTCTTTCTGGTAAACAGCAGCATCTTCCTTCATTATTTTCCCTTCCAATTCATCAAACAGCTTAAGTTGCCCCTCTAAAGATTTACCGTAATTAGCTTTTGTATAAGGAAAGTACGTATCCAACAAGCAATGTTGCAAAACATTATTACTGGTATTATCCAGCATTAACAAAGCCAAATCATCTGCAATTTCAGCATACTCTACAGCAGCATTTAAGTTATTAAAACTCTTCATGATAGAACCCATCAAGTTAATATTCTCAAAACCACTTTTAGGTACAAGTTTCCAGAATGTGCTACTCTTCAAATAATAAAAAGGATAAGAAATTCTACAGTCGTGGTTGGTTGTTACTAGTAAACTCCAATTAGTATTAAAAGCAGCAACTAGTTCAGGAGTAATATATAATTTGTTTTTGTCTTTTATGGTAATCTCAAAAGTCTGTAAAACAGAAAGTAATAAGATAGGTTTATGGGGCGCAGGTTGCCCATTTGTAACAGCGGTTCTTAGTTTCCTAAATGAGTTTATATATTTCTGTAGCACTTTCAAGCTAAATAGTCAGTTTTAAGAGCAGCAATATAATTACTTTTTAGACAGCCAATTATTTTTAAACTTTTAAACCAAAATATTCTACTTTCTATCTCGCCACCTACGGTGCTCAAATACAAACAAAAATCATTCTCCTACCAATAGTCCATACCTACGGCACTTATAAAAAAAAGGTAGGCATTTCTGCCCGCCAATTCTTAATTCCTAATTCCCCTAAATTACTTTGTATTACTCCTTTACTTGTATTCTGTATTAGCGTTAAGCATTAAGCGTTCGGCGTTCAGCTGTATTCCTTTGTAACTTGTATTTGTATTACTATTGCCTCCTTGCCTTGCCTCTTTGCCTGTATTCCACTCGCTTTCTACCCGTTCATACACAAGCCACTCTGTTCGGTCCGGTTTTGGCGATAGCCAAAATGTTAAGTCCACCGTAGGTGGCGCGACAAGGAGCGAATGTGGTGGTGGTGTATGAACAGAGCCTGTCGGCTATGAGACAAACTCTTCAAATAAATGTTTCCAGAAGCAAAACATAGTCATCAAAAAACAAAGCACAAAAAAGGTAGGCATTTCTGCCCGCCAATTCTTAATTCCTAATTCCCCTAAATTACTTTGTATTCCTCCTTTAATTGTATTATGTATTAGCGTTAAGCATTAAGCGTTCAGCGTTCAGCTTAATTCCTCTTGCCTCCACCCTTGTATTACTTTGTGCTTTGTATTAGCGTTAAGCATTAAGCGTTCAGCTTAATTCCTCCCCTTCTCCTGTCTCCTATATTCTAACTCCTATCTCCCTGTATTTATTAGCATTAATTCATAATAAGCGTTCCGCACCCAAAAGCTTATATTTACACAATTCGTTCACTCTCAATACTTTTCTCATGCGTGTTATAGCTCACTCAGTTTTACATACCCTAAAATATCCTAAACATATTATGGCCTTTCTCTTAAAACTGGGGTATGTTATATCAGATGAAACTATTAGTGTCGGCTATGCCAACCTTTTTATCGACATGATAAAAGGCTTAAAAGAAGGCCCTTTAGAATATAGACTTAAAATGATGCGCTCCGATCTCGATAAAGAATTATACGCAGAAACAATCGAAAGTATTACTCAATACTTTGTGCAAAAAGATGCTTACGATAAAATTAAACACAAAACCCCCGATCAGATTAGATGGAACATCAAAATAAATCATAGCTTTCAAGGAATTTATAAAATATGGGTAGCACAAAAAGCAGAAGAAATGGAAGCCGAGGGTTTTGGTTATTTGCAAAATCTGGTTAACGAAAAAACAATCGAATTACAGGCAATGCCAGAAGAAGGTTTTAAGTTCGATGATCTTAAATCCATAACCCTCGAATCCATATTTAATAGTAGTATAAATGGCCCCAATGGAAATAGTAATGTATTGATATTTCATGATGTACACTTGAATTCTGACAATTTTGATAACGAAGACAAATTTGTACTTGCTCAGGATCCAGACGCAACAGATACAAATAACTCTTGGTTTCACTATGCAGCTGCTATACCCAGTTTTAACCTGCTATCGCAAACAGAGTTAAAGATAGTAAGAAACGCCTACACCACTAAAATGGCAGCCATCAAAGAGCAAATCAATAAATGGCTTCATATTGCCAATACCAGTACCAGCAATACAGAAAGCATACAGTTTTTCAAAGAAAATATCATGCCCTCTTTACCTGCTATAGATTCATTCTTTCAAAACGAGGAAGTGTTGAAATATTATGTGCAACACAAAAAGGAAGATATGGAATACCATATGTATATAGGCGAAATCACAAAAAGAGCATTACTGAATTATTATCTCCACTTCATGCCCATAAGCAGAT
>CAIVPM010000338.1 GCA_903907815.1 uncultured Chitinophagaceae bacterium
CTACCGACTGCGGCAGGAACTTATACTGCAACAGCTAGTGTTACTGCAAATGGAAACTATGGTGCAGCAAGTTCAAGTGCAACAGCTTTTACAATCAACAAAGCTTCTTCTTCTATAACCGCAACTGGTACCACAAGCTTTACTTATACTGGTTTACCACAAGGGCCTGCTTCTAACACAGAATCAGGATCAACTGGTGCAGTTACTTATAGTTATTCCGGTACAGGAAGTACAACATACGGAGCAAGTTCTACTAAACCAACTTTAATTGGTACATATCAGGTAATTGCTACGGTAGCAGCAGATGCAAATTATAATACCGCAAGTTCTTCTGCTTTAGCGTTCAGCATAGTTGCTGGTACCCCAGGCACCTGGCTAGGAACCTATAGTATAAACTATAGTGATTATCAAAACTGGGCAGATGGCGCAGTTCCGGGTACTAACGTAAGTGTAACTATACCAGGCGGTACAACTTATTCGCCAACGGTTGCAGGTACAACTGGTACCAGTACTATTAATTTAGCAGGATGTACGCTTACTATTAATGGAAGCATTAGCAGTGGTACAACATTCTCCAGTACCATTCCTTCCTCTTTGGTTCTAGGAACAGGAGCAAGTGGAACATTAACTTTTGCAACTACTACCGATTCTGTTACCAATGGTTTAACCAATTTAACCATTAATTCAGGTACTGGAAATACTATTACCTTGGGTACTCCATTACATATTTATGGAGTATTGAGTGTTAACTCTGGTACATTCGATGTAAACCATAATCATCTGACATTACATTCCAATTTAACCTATGGTACAGCTGCTCTAGGGCCTGTTAACGATGGTGGTACCCATGGTACGCTTTCCAATGCAGATTATGTGAGTGTTCAAAGATACCATGTAGATAAAAGATCCTGGAATATGATTACTGCTCCATTAACAATGAGTGGAGCAAGTAGTGGTAATGGAAGTATTGCTACTAACTGGCAATTACAGACCTTAATTACTGCACCATCACAGTATACACAGTATGGTTTAGATCTGGCACCAAATAATGCGTACACCATGTTGAACTGGACAGGCTCAGCCTGGGGACATGTAACCAATACCAGTGCTGCTAATACCCTGATAGGTAATGCAGGTGGAACGGTTGCAGATAACAAACCTTTCTTTATGTACATAAGAGGAGATAGAACGGTTCTAGCTACATCAGGTAATACAGGTCATACAGCCACTACTTTGGTGGCAACAGGTGCAGTGCAAACAGGTAATAAGACTTTTGATATTAGTAACATAGCAACCAGTGGATATGCATTTGTAGCTAATCCATATCCTGCTCCAATTGATATCAATTATTTCCTTAATACGGATAATACAGCTTTGAAGAATTCCAATACGTATATATACTATTGGGATGCCAGCACCACTGGTTCCGGTGGTTATACTACCTTAACATACAATAGTGGAACTGGATGGATATCCTCTAGTAGTAACAATAGTACTTATATTCAAAGTGGACAGGCATTCTTTGTAACTAAAACTGCAGGTGCTTCATCTGTATTGTTTACAGAAGCACAGAAAAGTACAGGTAATAGTTCAAATGCAACTTTTGGAAACAGTACAGCTTCTTATATTAAAGTTGGTTTAAACAAGGGAACAACTTTTGCTGATGGAGTAGTTACATTGTATAACAATAATTATAGCGCTGCTGTAATAGCACCTTCCGAAGATGCCAGCAAATTCTGGGGTAATGATGAAAACGTTGCAATTGTAAGAACTGGTAGCTACTTAAGTGTAGAAGCTCGTCCTGAAATAGCAGGTGCAGATACTACCTTCCTGTACATGAACAAACTGACTGCTGGTAATACCTATACCTTCAATATTGCTGGAAGCAATATGCCTTCGAACATAACAGGCGTATTAGTTGATAAATATACCAACGCTAGCACCGCATTAAATCTTACCAGTGCTACCAGTATCAGCTTTACGGTAGATACTGCAGCAGCTGCTAAAGCGGCCAACAGATTCATGATTGTGTTGAATGCTAAAGCACCATTGTATGTAAGCGATATTAAGGTTAAAGCCAGCGTGAAAGCAAGGGTTGCGGTAATAGACTGGAGAGTAGCTACTGAGAAAGATGTGAAATCTTACACAGTTGAACATAGCACAACAGCTGCCGACTTTAAAGCGATCAACACTACCGCTGCTAAGAACGCGAACAACAGCAATTATAGCTATACAGATAATAACGCTGCAACTGGCGACAACTACTACCGTATCAAAGCGATTAACGTAGATGGTTCTATACAATACAGTAGCATTGCGAAGGTTACCATTGGAGATAGGAAGGAAGGCATGAGCATTTATCCTAACCCAATTGTAGGTAAAACAATGAATGTACAGTTGAGCAATATTGCTGCAGGTACTTACAGCTTAAGCATGATTAATGCTAACGGACAGCAGGTAATGGAGCAACTGTTACAACATACAGGTGGTAGTGTAACAAGTACAGTACAACTGCCAGCTTCAGTAGCATCAGGAATCTATCAGTTAAGATTAGCCAGCAATGGTAAGTCTTATGTAGAAACTGTGATAGTGAAGTAAGGAAAGGTTCAAAAGGTTTAATACGTTCAAGACGTTCAACGTAATACAAATACAAAATAGAAGAGGTTGCCAAATGGTGACCTCTTCTATTTTATAACCTTTTGAACCTCTTAAACTTCTTAAACCTTTTAAACCTCTTAAACTTTTTGAACATTTTACACTTCTTAAACTGTTCATCCCCCATCTTTGTAAAAATTAATAATAGAAGTGCAGATAAAGAAACTTATCAAAAAACTCTGGAAGATAATTAAGGTAACTTTGCTAACCATGTTTCTTAGTTCCCTGGTTTACATCATTATATGCAAGTGGGTATTTCCTCCTATTACGGTTACTCAAATGGTAGATAGCTATAAGTATGGAATTTATCAGGAAAATGTAAATTGGAATCATATCTCCTCCAACGCTAAACTGGCAGCTATAGCCAGCGAGGATCAATTGTTTCTGGAGCATAGTGGGTTTGATTGGAACGCAATAGAAAAGAGCCTTAAGCCGCCTAAAAAGGGCAGAAAATCCAAACGTCCTCCTGGTTCAGGAGCAAGCACTATTACCCAACAGGTAGCAAAGAATGTGTTCTTATGGCAGGGTACAGGCTGGACAAGGTATTTTAGAAAGTTGCCAGAGATGTACTTTACCAAAATGATTGAATGGGTATGGGGTAAGAAGAGGATCATGGAGGTATACCTGAATGTGATAGAAATGGGGCCAGGGGTTTATGGTATTGAAGCCGCGGCGCAAAGTAATTTTGGTAAAAAAGCTGCTCAGCTAAATGCCGAACAGGCAGCACAGATAGTAGCCTGTTTTCCTAATCCTAAAAAGTTCTTTGTTGTACATCCTCAAAGCAGGAGAGTAGCCTGGCGATATCCTCAAATCATCAGAGAAATGAATAACCTAAGAGACGATGAGGATATAGACGACTTCCTCAAGAACTAATAACACAAATTATGAGTACTACTATATTGCCTGAAAGATTTAATATTAGAGTCTATGGAATATTGATAGATGATAATAACAGGATCCTGCTAAGCGATGAGTATATAAGAGGCAATTATTTTACCAAGTTTCCTGGGGGAGGATTAGAGCTAGGAGAAGGAACAAAAGATTGTCTGATCAGAGAGTTTATGGAAGAAACCGGCTTAACGGCAACTATTAATAAACACCTGTACACAACCGACTTTTATCAACAATCTGCTTTTAAATCCTCCGATCAGATTATCTCTATTTATTATACCGTTACCTGTGCCGATTTAACTGGGTTAAAAACATCTATTATACCATTTGATTTAAGTACAGAAATTACCAGTAATCCAACGGCAGCAGGTGAATCATTTAGATGGGTAGAATGGGATGCATTCTCTTCAGAGACAGTGCATTTGCCGATAGATAAAATAGTAGCTGATCTTCTTAAAGAGGAGATAGAATAAAGGAGATAGGAGTTAGGAGGAATACAAACTGTATAATTTGAAAATGGAACAATGTACCATTAGAAAATTTCAGTTGCATTATTCTATCTCCTAACTCCTGTCTTCTTACTCCTTGTATTTCGTATTATTCTATCTCCTAACTTCTGTCTCCTGACTCCTTGTATTTCGTATTATTCTATCTCCTAACTTCTGTCTCCTTACTCTTTGTATTTCGTATTATTCTATCTCCTAACTCCTGTCTCCTGACTCCCTGTATTAATAACTTCTGTAAATTTTGGGTTAAAATCATTCCTTAATAGTTCCTTATTATTATCTTGCACGCATGGCGACAAAAAAGATAAAAGAATTACCGGTAATATTAGTTACAAACGACGATAGTATTTCTGCACCCGGTATTAAAGCACTGGTAGAAGCAGTTCAGGATTTAGGAAGGGTAGTAGTAGTGGCACCCGATAAGCCGCAGAGTGGAATGGGGCACGCTATTACAATTGGTCATCCTTTACGTTTACACAAAGTAGAATTTATGGAAGGAGTCGAAGCATACACCTGTAGCGGCACTCCTGTTGACTGTGTAAAGCTTGCAGTAGATAAAGTGCTTCACCGCAAACCAGATATATGTCTAAGCGGAATAAATCACGGCGCTAATCATTCTATAAATGTTATTTATAGTGGTACTATGAGTGCTGCAATAGAAGCTGCAATAGAAAGCATTCCTGCAGTTGGTTTCTCCTTATTGGATTATAGTGTAAACGCCGATTTTACTGCAGCTAAAATCTATGTTAGAAAGATTGTAGAACAAATGTTGAAAGGTAAATTAAAGAAACATTTTACCCTTAATGTAAACATTCCTGCTGTAGATGCAAGCCTGGTAAAAGGTATTAAAATATGCCGTCAGGCTTATGCTAAATATGAGGAAGCTTTTATAGAACGTAAAGATCCACATGGTAAAATGTACTACTGGCTTACAGGAGAGTTTGTGAATTTTGATAAAGGAAAAGATACCGATGTATGGGCATTGGCCAACAACTATGTAAGTGTGGTGCCTATTCAATTTGATATGACCAACTACGAACTGAAAACATCTTTAGAAACGGATTGGAATTTATAAAATATGAAGTGGGATAACTTAAAGTTAGGTTTATTTATAGGGTTATTTGCACCTGTAGTTGGTTTATTTGCCTTCTATTTATGGAAGTTCAGACATGCACTTTCTTTTGGTGAATTTATTCAATACCTTGGGTTAGAACGTCATCTTATAACTGGTGTAATCAGTATATCGTTGGTAGCAAACGCTGCCTTCTTTACTTACTTTATCAATACCAATAAGGATAATACTGCTAAAGGAATTTTTTTTGTAACCATTGTGTATGTGGTAGCTGCATTGGTTCTTAAATTTATGTATAGCTAAATAACATAGGTACAGTATTTAATCTTTGGAGCGAAGTTTTTTTACTTTTTACTTTGAAATAATGAAGTATTATATCATTTCTGGTGAGGCAAGTGGCGATTTACATGGCAGTAATCTTATAAAAGAATTAAGGTTGCTGGATGCTGCAGCTGATATACGTAGCTGGGGAGGTGATAAAATGCAAGAAGCAGGAGCTGTTCTGGTAAAGCATTATCGCGAACTTGCTTTCATGGGGTTTGCAGAAGTAATTAAAAATCTTCCTACTATCTTCCGTAATATTAAATTTTGTAAGCAGGATATCCTTGCATTTAAACCCGATACACTGATACTGATTGATTATCCAGGTTTCAATCTCAGGATTGCTAAGTGGGCTAAAGAAAATGGTATTAAGGTAGTGTATTATATAGCACCTCAAGTTTGGGCATGGAAAGCTAACAGGGTAAAACAAATGAAAATTAGTATCGACAAAATGCTTTGTATCTTACCTTTCGAAAAAGAATATTTTAAAAAAGAATGGAACTGGGAGGTTGAATATGTTGGTCACCCTTTGGTAGAAGTAATTGATGAATCGCTAAAGCAACCTATTCAAGATAAGATAAGCAATAAACCTATAGTAGCTATACTGCCAGGTAGTAGGCAGCAAGAGATTATAAAAAAACTACCTGTTATGTTGCAGGTTAGTCAGAGTTTTCCAGAATATCAGTTCGTAGTGGCACAAGCGCCTTCGATGGAGGAAAGTTTTTACCAGCCTTTCATGGCTCCTTATCCTAATGTTTCTTCGGTAAAACAGAATACATACGAATTGCTTAAACATAGTACAGCGGCTATTGTAACCAGTGGTACTGCAACGCTTGAAACTGCCCTTTTTGCAGTACCAGAAGTAGTTTGCTATAAAGCCGGTGATATTAGTTATCAAATTGGTAAAAGATTAGTAAAAATAAAGTTCATTTCTTTAGTTAATCTTATCCTTGATAAGTTAGTGGTAAAAGAATTAATACAGGATGAAATGACTGCTGAAAATATTACTAAAGAATTAAAAACATTATTAAGTAATAAAGAACATCAGGTGCAGATACAACAGGATTACAAACAGCTGAAAGAACTATTATCAAAAGGAGGAAACGCCTCTAAGAAGGCAGCAAAAAGTATTTTCGATTTTATTAATTAGAGGAAATTAAAACTATAAGATATTTCTACTTCTGTAAGTCACTGTATTCATTCTTAATTCATAATTTTTAATTCTTAATTGTATCCTTGTGGATGTTAAAATAGAACAGAGCTGGAAAGAGAAATTGAATGAAGAGTTTACTAAGCCATATTTCAGTCAGATTGTAAATCATATTAAAACTGAAAAGGAAACAGCTAAAGTAATATATCCTGCAGGTAGTAAAATATTTAATGCATTTCAGGTTACCCCCTTTGATAAAGTAAAAGTGGTCATACTTGGACAGGATCCTTATCATGGTCCAGGACAGGCCATGGGGCTAAGTTTCAGTGTTCCAGATGGAGTTCCTATACCCCCTTCCTTATTAAACATATACAAGGAACTTCGTAACGATATTGGATTGCCTATTGCTTCATCGGGTAACCTTACCAATTGGGCTGAACAAGGTGTGCTCTTATTAAATGCAGTGTTGACTGTAAGGGCTAATGAAGCTGCAAGTCATTCCAGAATTGGATGGATGGATTTTACTGATGCGGTTATTAAAAAGATTTCTGATGAAAAAACGGGGGTTATATTCCTACTTTGGGGCAAGTTTGCACAGGAAAAACAAGTATTGATAGATCAAACAAAGCACCATGTATTTAAAGCTGCCCACCCATCCCCCTTTAGTGCACATAAAGGTTTCTTCGAATGTCGTCATTTTAGTACAGTTAATGAGTATTTACGCAAACAAGGGAAAGACCCTATAGACTGGAGTGTGTAAATATATACCTACCATGTTCTTCTTAAATATAGAGGAAGTAATTCTTTGATACTATAGCAATAATATTGTAAAATGTATACAGAAGGGTAGTTCACTTGTACTAATACTTCATAGTATTTTAGTGTTATTATTTACTTTCTTTTTCTTCATAATAGCTTTCTTGCAATAATTTATTATTTACTATAGTTTTTTTTATAGATTTTTGTTGTACAACTATGAAGAAATTCATTCTCTATTTTTTATTAACCAGCTTCGTTTCTGTAATAAAAGCACAGACGGATACTGCTTTCTGGTTTGCAGCACCCGAGGTTACATACAATGGAGGAGCACTTCATAGCGATCGTCCTATTTATCTTAGATTAACTACGCTTTCAAAGCCTGCAACAGTAACAATCAGTGAGCCTGCCAATGCTGGCTTTATAACTAAAACAGTTAATATAGCTGCATATTCCAGTGCCTCTATAGATCTTACTCCTGATATTGATCAGATAGAAAGTAAACCTCCTAATAAAGTTCTGAACTACGGCTTGTATATTCAGTCAACTAACATTATTACTGCCTATTACGAAGAGTCTTCTCAGAATAACCCGGAAATGTTTGTTTTGAAGGGCTCCAATGCGCTTGGTAAAAGTTTCTTTATACCTACGCAAACATTAATGGATAATGATATTACTAAGTCACCTGCAGCTTATTCATCATTTGATATTATTGCAACACAGGATAATACTACTATAAACATAACACCGTCCAACGATATAGTAGGCCATAAAGCAGGAATAACCTTTACTATAGTGCTGAATAAAGGACAAGTGTTTTCATCGGCAGCTATAGATAATATGGCAGCAGGACATCTTGCTGGTTCTATAGTATCTGCAGACAAGCAAATTGCAATAACTATTAAAGATGATTCAATAGGAGGGGGAGGGTATTATGCCTGTCTCGATTTAGCTGGCGATCAGATAGTTCCAATCAGCATTATTGGTACAAAATATATATCTATTCCAGGTTATCTTAATAACGCGCCACCACCTACACCACCTACCGATTGGGTATTTATTCTTGCTACTCAAAACAATACTATTGTAAATATTAATGGGGTAAAGGAAGCAACCTTAAATGCAGGACAGACCTATAAAAGAGGGGTACACGATTCTACTTTATATATTGATGCTTCTTTGCCTGTTTATGCATTGCATTTATCGGGGTTTAGTTGTGAAGTTGGACATGCATTATTACCCACAATAGAATGTACTGGCTCAACAACCGTTGGCTTTACAAGATCGATGAGTATTCCATTGTTTATGAATATTCTGGTGCCTACTGGTGGCGAAACTGGCTTTACTTTTAATGGTGGAACTACTGTGATCAAAGCTGCTATGTTTAAACCGGTTCCTTTTACAGCTGGTCAATGGCAATATGCAAGAATACAGGTATCTACTTCAGATCTGCCCGCAGGTTCCGGAGCTGTTGTTACCAATAGTTTGCAGGAATTTCATCTGGGTGTAATACATGGGGATAATAATGGCTGTCGCTATGGATACTTCTCGGATTTTAATCATTTCTCACAAAAGCTTTCTTCCTCTGCCTCCAACAATACTGTTTGTCAGAATGATGTTCTTCAGCTGCAAAGCGATGTAGGCTCTACACTGCATGTAAATTATCTGTGGACTGGTCCTAATGGGTTTGCTAGCAATCTACAGAATCCGCTTATTAATTCGGTTGCCCTAAACAATTCAGGAACCTATTATTGTAATGCTTCTAAAACAAATTGTATTACTTTAAAAGATAGTATAATAGTGAAGGTAAATAAGCTTCCAGATACTAAAATTCAAGTAAATAGTCCTGTATGTACTGGTAGTACTGCAACATTTAATTCGATTAATGCTGTAGCAGGTTCCAGTGATATATGGATTGGTCCAGGCAATAATATTATTAGTCTTAATAGCAGCTTTACAAAAGTGGTAAATGCATTGTCGGATTCTGGTAGGTATATTTTAAAAGAATCGCTCTTAGGATGTTCTAAAAACGATACGGTTCATTTGTTGGTTGATTCAACTCCCAAGCTTTCTGTAACGTCAAATATTAACCCCTGCAAATATCAATACCTTACTTTAGATGCAAGTGCTTCTTTGCCAGGTTCAGTAGTGAATGTTACTGGTCCAAATGGGTACATTTCAGTTAAGTTAAAAGATACTGTTTTTAACTACAGAGAAGTTGATACTGGAACATATAATTATACCATTACTTTAAAAGGTTGTACTTCTTCTACTGCTATTAATACTTCAATAAGACCTATACCAGTTATTCAATTTAATCCTTTGGATTCTGTATGTGAAAACCTTCCTTCTTTCATGATACCTGCAAGAGAAATTACAGGAATTGCTGGCATTGGTTTATTTAGTGGTCAGGGCATAACGAACACACAAACTGGTTTGTTTAATCCTGTTTCATCTGGCAATGGTATATACCTTATTACTTATAAATTTAAAGCTAACAATGGTTGCGATGCTACGGCTAGTCAGTCGATAAAAGTACTTTCTGCACCATTTGTAACAACAACTCCTACTCAGACTATTTTTACTGGAAATACTGCATTGTTACAGACTGTTATTACTGGAACTTATAACAATATTGCCTGGTCGCCAACTTCTACTTTAGATTTCCCTACTAAAGCATCTCCTGTTGCTAGTCCACTTACTAATACAGTTTATGTTATTAATGTATATAATATTGATGGTTGTACTGCAACGGATACAGCTGAAGTAAGGGTTGTGTCGAATATTAAAATTCCCAATGCATTTTCTCCAAATGGAGATGGTATAAATGATTCTTGGGAAATTAAAGACCTGATTGGCGTAAAGAAAGTAACCGTTTATATTTTTGATAGAAATGGACAAAAGGTATACGACTATACTGGAAACAAAATTTCCTGGGATGGAATGTACGCGAATAGTCCAGCGCCTATAGGTACTTATTACTACTTAGTGAAGTTGTATGATGATTCTAAAGCAGAAACCTATACTGGTTGGGTATTATTAATCAGATAATGTTCTCTTTTGTTATAGATTCTTACTTGAAAATGAATGATTTTCATTCCTGTTAATTATTACTTAGACCCAAAGACCATTTACTTTTTATGAAATCATTTAAGGAATATTTTTTTTATGGTAACTGGTTCTATGGAGTCTGTGCAGTAGCTCTATCTATTGAGGCTTCTGTACAACAGTTTGTTTCTTTAAATATGTTTATTTATTATGCTGCAATTTTAATAGTAACAGTTGTTTATTATAATAAGGCGTATATAAATGTTTCATTATTAAAAACCTCAGACAACCCCAGAACAATATGGTATATTCAACATCATAAATTTATGATTATCGCACAGTGGATACTATCATTTCTTTTGGTGATAATTAGTTTTATTGCTGGAGATAAGTTAGGGGATATATATAAATTGTTATCAGGAATTGATTGGGTAGTACTGCTTATTTTCCCCTTAGTAGCATTAGGATATTATGGATTTGGATATTGTTTTAATTTACGGAACAATGGCTGGACTAAACCCTATGTAATAGGGTGTGTTTGGGCGGGTACTGTTACATTGTATCCTGTATTGTTTCATTCAATAGAAACGCATACAGACTTTGCATTAAACATTAGATGTGTTGTGTTGTTTTTTAAAAACTGGCTCTTTATTGCAATGCTTTGTGTGTTGTTTGATATAAAAGATTATGCTATAGATGCTAATCTTTCACTAAATACTTATGTAGTTCAAAGAGGGTTGAGAAAAACGATTTTCAGAATGGTTATCCCGATGTCTATAATAGGTTTTTCCTTTTTTATTTTATATGCCTGCAATAGTCATTTCCCTATAGGAAGAATGTTGATTAATACTATACCCTTTATTGCTTTAATATTTGTTTCATATACCCTTGTAAAGAGGAGGTCGTTAATGTACTATTTAGTGGTAGTAGATGGGTTAATGTTGCTTAAGGCTTTATGTGGAATCTTAGCAATAATATACTTTAAATAAAAGAGCGGTTATAGTAATTACTATAACCGCTCTTTGAAAATTTTATAAATGAAATCACCTTTCTTTTTGAAAATCCTTGATTAAAGTCCAAACAATCCTTTATTCAGTAATTGTAAAGTTTGCTTCTTATAATCAGCAGGAATTAGTAAGGAAATATTGTGAGCACTTCCACCATAACTAACCATTGTTACTGGTACAGAAACAATAGAATCAAAAAGTTGTTTTAAAACGTCTTTTGTTTGCGCAATTTCATTTCCCACTATAGAAACAATTGTCTGATTGCTTTCAGTTTCAATCAACCCAAAAGGGGTAAGCTCTTCAATGATTAAATCAAGGAATTGATCATTGTCAATAGTAACAGAAACAGCTACTTCCGAAGTAGTAACCATATCAATTGAAGTCTTGTATTTTTCAAATACTTTAAATACTTTACTTAAGAAACCGTAAGCAAGTAGCATTCGGCTACTTTTAATTTTAATAACTGTAATGCCATCCTTTGCCGCAACTGCTTTTACCCCTACACTGCCAGCTTCTTTAGTAATAACAGTCCCTGCTGCTTCTGGTTGCATGGTATTTAAAAGCTTAACTGGTACGTTCTCTTGTTGTGCAGGCCAGATGCAGGTAGGGTGAAGGATCTTTGCACCAAAATAGGCTAGCTCGGCAGCTTCTTCAAAGCTAAGTTGTTCAATAGCCTTGGTCTTCTCCACTATCCTTGGATCATTGTTGTGCATGCCATCTATATCAGTCCATATTTCACATACACTAGCATTGATTGCAGCTGCAACTAATGAAGCAGTATAATCACTTCCTCCTCGCTTTAAATTATCTACTTCCCCTTTAGCATTTCTACAGATATATCCTTGGGTTATAAAGATAGTTTTACTACTATATTCTTTAAGGATATCTTTCAGCTTCTCACTAATAGTTTCCAGTCTTGGTTCTTCATGTTCATCAATGCACATAAATTCAAGAGCAGGTAAATACTGATGATCTATATTTTGTTGCTCCAGATAAAGACTAAAAAGCTTTGTACTCATCAGCTCACCCTGTGCCAGAATATCTTTACTCAAAGCATCACTGAAGGATATCTTAGTAATAATATTCAGGAACTCAAAGTGTTCATTTAAAATAGTGTCCGCTTTTAATACATACTCTTCATTTGTAAGTAATTCTCTTACAAAGTTTCTATAATGACTTTCCAGTGTATTAATGTTTTCTGTAGCCTTTTTCTTATTGCCAACTGATAAACAGTTACCAATTTCAACTAACGAATTTGTTGTTCCGCTTAGCGCACTAAGTACAACAATTTTTGCTTCGGAATCTTTTGTAATGAGTGTTGCAACTTCGTGCATTCTTTGTGGCTTACCAACACTGGTACCACCAAATTTCATAATCTTCATGTTCTTGCTTGCTTGTTTAATAATGAAAATGAGGCGCGAAAGTAATGTCTTACAACTGTAGTTGCTATAAAATTGATGAAGGTTTAATAAAAAGTTATTCTAAATTAATAATATACTATGTATTTTAATATGGTTGAAATATCTCTAATACTAATTGTGTACTAAATTATTTTCTACTTATTTTATGCACATTGAGCGTGATTAACCGAATTGATTTTACTCTTTAAAGATCAATTGTTCTATGTAGAACTCAATGGGAGTAATGCTTTCCGAATAATTCATGATGAGAATCATTAAACTTAATGATAACTATCAAATACGAAAGAATCAAACGTCATAGTTTAAGAATAAAATCTGCACCACCTTGCACCCCGAATTGATGTTGTAACATCGAGATTTAGATAAAATTATTAACCAAAACATTATAAACATGAAACACATTTTAAACTCAGTAAAATTATTTATTTTACTTTTTTCGCTCTCTTTAGTTATTAATGCAAGTGCACAGGTAAAGTTCCATACTAAAGATGATTTAAATTTATTGATTAGTGGTACCTCTACTTTACACGAATGGGATATGAAGGCTGCAAAAGGTGAAGTTAATGCAGTTTTTACATTTGATGCAAAAGGACAAATTACTGGTTTGTCTTCTTTAACTGTTACCGTTCCTGCCGAAGCATTAAAAAGTGAACATAGCGGTATGGATAAAAATGCTTATAAGGCATTAAAGACTTCTGCTAATCCAACTATAACTTTTGTTTTAACAAGTGCTACCGTAACACCAATTGATGCAAACTCAGTTACAGTTAAAGCAACTGGTAAATTAACAATTGCTGGCTTTACTAAAGAGATTGTTTTAGTAACAGTATGTAAAGTAAACGCTGATAAGAGTGTTTCAGTTAGCGGTTCTCAAAAAATCAGTATGACTGATTATAAAGTTGATCCACCAACATTCATGTTCGGAGCAGTTAAAACTGGAAACGATATTACTTTAAAATTAAGCTTAACAATTAGAAAATAAAAACGAAACAAACAGAAATTAATTCAAATTAAACAACCAAAATGGTATTATTATGAAAGTAAAAATGAACAGGTTTAAATTAGTAGCTATTTTAGCAATTATCGGGATCTTACCTGTATCCCTTTTAGCTCAATTGCAAGGAAAAATTGATAACTTAAGGGCTTATGACCAATCTGGTATCAATGTATTCGAAAATCTTAAAGTAGATAACACTCCTTTCGACGGATTAAGACTTCGTTTTGGAGCAGGTTTCACTCAACAGTTCCAAAGTTTGACTCATTCAAATACTGCTTTAAACAGTGGTGTTACAATTTCTGGGGCTACAGTTACTTCTGGTGTAAACAAACTGTATCCTTTGCAATCAGGTTTTATGACTTCTCAAGCAAATCTTTACACTGATGTTCAGTTAGGAGATGGTATCAGATTAAGTTTAACTACTTATTTATCTGCTCGTCACCACAATGAAGCTTGGGTAAAAGGTGGTTATATCCAATTTGATAAACTTCCTTTCAAAGGTCAATTCTGGAATGATTTAATGAAATTTACTACTATTAAAGTAGGTCACATGGAAATTAACTATGGTGATGCACATTTCCGTCGTTCTGATGGTGGACATACATTATACAATCCTTTCATGGAAAGTTATATTATGGACGCTTATGCTACTGAAATTGGTACTGAAATTTACATGAAAAAGAATAATTTCTTTGGAATGTTAGGCGTTTCTGGTGGTATGATTAAAGGTAATGTTGATTCAGTAATGGCATTAAGTTTCCCTTATGATTCTAACACAAATCGTAATCCTTCTATCTATTTGAAAGCTGGTTGGGATAAAAAAATTGATAAAGACTTAAGAGTTCGTTTATCTGGTAGCTGGTATTATAACTCTTGTTCTGCAGGTAGTGGTCTTACTTTCTATGGTGGAGACAGAACTGGATCAAACTATCAGAATGTAGTTGAAAAATGGAAAGATGCAACTGGTGCAGTTCAAGCTTCTACAGCAACTGCTTTCTCTGGTCGTGTTAACCCAGGATTTTCAAAAAGTATCAGCGCTATGATGTTCAATGCTTTTGTTAAATATCAAGGTTTAGAATTCTTCGGTACTTATGAAACTTCAACTGGTAGAAGTAAAGCTGATGTAGATAATGTTGCAAAAACAACTTTTGATAGAAAAGCATCTCAATATGCAGTTGATTTTGTGTACAGAATAGGTAAAACTGAAAATACATTCTTAGGTTTCAGATACAATAGTGCTACTGGTAATTTTGCTTCAGCATTAAAAACAGAACAAACTGTTAATCGTTTAGCATTTGCTGCTGGTTGGTTTATTACCAAAAATACTTTGTTGAAAGCTGAATATGTTAGTCAGGAATATCAAAACTTTGATAATGCATCTACAGTTGCTGGAAACGACTATCGTACTGGCGCTAAATTTAGTGGTGTAGTTGTTGAAGCTGTTGTAGGATTCTAATAAATTAAAATAAATAGAGTTTTCTGTTTTTTCATGGTTCTAAGTTAGCCGGGGTGAATTCATTTTCATCTCGGCTTTTTTTAAGATATTTGTCCCGTGATTCATTTTATTAAGTCAATATTATTAGCGTTTATCCTGGTTACTTCATTCACTTTTTTCAATACTATTAAAGTTGAAAAGTGGGTGATAGTAAATGGATGTACTTTAAGTGTAGGTGGTTCTACCAACATCAATAAGTTTGTATGTGAGGTAGTTCAATCTGCAGCTGCAGATACCATTAACCATTACAGTTACGATGGATCCAAAAAATACTATCCCTTATCTGGGCAGTTATTTATCGATGTTACAGGCTTTAATTGTCATAATCCAATGATGACAAATGATCTTCGTAAAACACTTAAGTATAAGGAATATCCTAAGCTGAAAATTAACTTTATCTCTCTTCAAAAACTTCCAGATCCAAGAAATAAAAAAGAGAAGATTACAGGTTTGGTAGATATAGAATTGTCTGGTGTGAAAAAACGATTTGAGATAGA
>CAIVPM010000339.1 GCA_903907815.1 uncultured Chitinophagaceae bacterium
CCTGGAGATGTTATTGTAGGCTTATCATCAAGCGGAATTGCAGCTTATGAAGACAATTACAATAGTGGTTTGGGTAGTAATGGTTTAAGTAGTGCCCGTCATGATGTATTAAGTAAGTATTATGCTGAAAAATACCCTGAAACTTTCGAGCCTTCCCTGGATAGCAACGTAGTATATATAGGTAAAAACAGATTAACGGAAACTATTGCGGTTAGTCATGAAATACCTTCTCAGGAATTTGGGCAATTATTGCTAAGTCCTACCCGTACTTATGCGCCTATCATTAAAACGGTATTAAAACGTCATTTCGAAGATATTCATGGTATCATTCATTGCAGTGGTGGTGGTCAAACCAAGTGTATGAAGTACCTGTCTGGCCCAATGAGAATTGTAAAGGATAATTTGTTTGATGTACCAGTCGTTTTCAGGGTTATACAACAAAATTCTAAGGCAGATAACAGAGAAATGTATCAGGTGTTTAACATGGGGCATAGAATGGAGTTATACACATCGCCCGAGATAGCGGAGAAAATTATTAAAATTGCAAAATACAATAACGTACAGGCGCAAATAATAGGTAGAGTAGAGGCTTCTGATAAAAAGGAATTAATTGTAAGAGGCAGTTTTGGAGAAGTTACCTATTAATGCAGCTTTATTGGATTAAAATAACAGACAAAAGCAAAGAAATTTATTATGTCGGAAACTATTGTAACATTAAGTAATGTCAATATATATCAGGGACAAAGCCTTATTCTGCAGGATGTAAACTTCACTGTAAATAAAGGAGAGTTTGTTTACCTGGTAGGGAAAACAGGTACCGGAAAAAGTAGCTTATTAAAAACTTTATATGGCGAACTTCCGTTGAAAGAAGGTTCTGCAAATATTGTTGGATATGATTTAAAAGGAATGACGTGGAAGAATGTTCCTTTTCTTCGTAGAAGTCTGGGTGTTGTGTTTCAGGACTTTCAATTACTAACCGATCGTAACATTCATGAAAACCTTCGTTTTGTATTGCGTGCCACAGGTTGGAAAGATGAACGTTTAATGGAAGAGAAAATAAACGATGTACTGGATAAAGTAGGTCTAAAAAGCAAAGGTTTTAAGATGCCTTTCGAAATGAGTGGTGGCGAACAACAAAGAGTAGATATTGCCCGTGCTTTATTAAACTCTCCTAAGCTTATCCTTGCCGATGAACCTACAGGAAATCTTGATCCTGAAACAAGTGATGAGATAATGCAATTATTAATGCAGATTGCCAAAGATTATGGTACTGCAGTAATTATGGCTACACACGATTTTATTGTTATAAACCGTTATCCTTCCCGTATGTTGAAAACAGAAAGAGGTAAAGTACTTGAGGTAACTTCTTTCTATTCTGAAGCATAATATTACAGTATAATTATTGTTATATATTTAATGGTTAATTTCTTAAGAGATTAACCATTTTTATTTTCAGGAATTCAAGCTTGTAAATTTGATAATCCTTAATGTATTAATGCTTTTAATAATACCCCATATTGAATACTAAAATCAGCATATTGAATAGCATATCAATTGATTTCAATTGAAGATTAGTTATTTGTAATTGAAGAATTATTTTCTTGAATCAACTATTTGCAATCTTCAATTGAGGATTTGTATTCTTTAAACAAAGAACATTTGTTTTCATTTAAAGATATCCTATAAGTGAACACTTATTGGGTGAAAGTAATTGAAGAAATAAAATATTGTCTGGGTTGATTAACGTTTGGTCTTCAACAATACTACCTGTAGACATACAATTGCCAGGGATAAATCAGTAATTGCATTAAACAAAAAGAGTGTAATTCATTGCTATGAAATACACTCTTTTTAAGTAGATATAATTTAGATTATATTAGAATAGACCAAATAATGTACTGTCAATTTTTTCGATGATGTAACCAAAATCTTCCTCTTTTTCAGAGAATTTAATGTTATCACAATCTATCACCAACATTGGACCTTCTTTATAAGAATCGATGAACTTGTTGTAAAGCACATTCAATTTCTTTAAGTAATCCAGACGGATATTTTCTTCATATTCTCTACCTCTTTTCTGAATCTGAGATACCAGTGTTGGTACCGAAGCTTTAAGATAGATTAATAAGTCTGGTGGTTCTACCATCAGCTTCAATGTTTCGAAGAATTTGAAATAGTTACTAAAATCTCTCTGACTCATCAATCCCATATCGTGCAGATTGGGAGCAAAAATGTGCGCATCTTCGTAGATGGTTCTGTCCTGAATAACGGTTTCTGTACCGTTCTTTATTACTAAAAGTTGATTAAGACGACTATTTAAAAAGAATATCTGCAGGTTAAAACTCCAGCGAGGCATGTCTTCATAAAAATCCATCAGATATGGATTATGATCAACGTCTTCGAACTGAGGAATCCAGCGATAATGCTTACTTAGCATCTCCGTTAAAGTAGTTTTTCCTGCGCCTATATTGCCTGCAACCGCAATGTGTTTTGGTTTTCTCGCCTTAGTCATGATGAGATTAATGATTTGTTTAATTAGTTTTGATCTTCTTTAGTTTCTGCAAGCAATATTAATAATTCATGTTTATTACTTCACGAACCAAAAGTAAGGTTTTCGAAGCGCTTTCTCTTGCTTTTTCTGCCCCTTCTTTTATTACTTTACTTAAAAATACATTGTCGTGTTGAATTTCAGCTGCTTTTTCTCTAATGGGTTTTATGAAAATCGCCATATCTTCTGCAAGCTGCTTTTTAAAATCGCCATAACGAATATTACAGTTGTTATAGTTGGATTCAAATTGATTGTAAACATCTTTAGTACTAACCAGTTGCATTAAAGTAAACAGGTTTTGAATATAATCTGGTTTCTCAGAATCCGGTGCAGTAGGACCACTATCTGTTTTAGCCTTCATTATTTTCTTTCTGATAGTCTCATCATCATCAGCAAGATACAATGTAGCCATTTGATTTTCGCTCTTACTCATTTTTCCATTACCATCCAATCCCATTATTTTTACCAGTTCGCTATTATAATTAAACGCTTTAGGTAAAGGGAATACTTCGCCATATCGATTATTAAAACGCTCTGCAAAGTTTCTGGCCATTTCTAAATGTTGTTCCTGATCTTTTCCTACTGGTACATATAAGGCTCTGTGAATCAAAATATCTGCCGACATTAATACAGGGTACGTTAATAATCCTGCATTTACATTTTCAGGGTTCGATCTTACTTTATCTTTAAAACTGGCAGTTTTTTCCAACTCTCCTTTATAGGCCATCATATTCAGATATAAATAAAGCTCAGCTATTTCCGGAACATCACTTTGTACATATAAAGCTACTTTATTAGGATCTAAACCACAAGCAATGTTTTCTGCAATTACTCTATGCACACTTTGCTGCAACTCTTTAGTATTGGGATGTGTAGTAAGGCTATGCCAGTTTGCCACAAAGAAATAACAGTTATAATCTTCCTGCATTCTAACATAATTTCTCAGTGCCCCAAAGTAGTTCCCCAAATGTAAAAAACCAGTTGGGCGAATACCGCTTAATACAATTTCTTTACTCATGGCGGCGAAGGTAAAGGAATGAGATAATTATTTAAAATAATCAAGACTATACTTGTACTAAACCGTTTTCGATTGATTTGGAAACAGATTATTATATAAATATTTTATACGATTAATTACTTAATTTGCACCAACAGTAATTCAACAGAACATGGCATTTATATTAAAGAGAAAGATTAAGGCTAAAATAGAAAACGAAACGGGTCTATCTACCAATGGTAACCTAAGTGGCGGAAGATTTTTTCAGAATGATGGTAAGCCTAACATGAAAGTTAGGGGATTGAAATTCTGGGAAAGATTAAACATGTACCATGCTTTATTATCCTTAAGTAACTTTGGTTTTGTACTATTGATTTTCACTGTATTTACGTTAATCAATTTAATTTTTGCAGGAATATATTTATACATAGGAATAGAGCATTTAAATGGATTGGTAGCAACCACAACACTTGATAAATTTTCTGAAGCATTCTTCTTTAGTGCACAGACTTTTACCACGGTAGGCTATGGAAGAATAAACCCTGTTGGGTTTGCTGCAAGCTTTATAGCTTCAGGCGAGGCCCTGATTGGATTAATGAGCTTTGCTTTAATTACCGGATTAATCTATGGCCGTTTTTCACGCCCAAGAGCCTATATATGTTATAGCAAAAACGTATTGTTTGCGCCTTATAAAGATGGAGTTGCACTAATGTTGAGAATGGTACCCTACACCAAAAATTATCTTGCAAACGTGGAAGCTAAAGTTACATTAGCTATGCGGGTGCTGGAAGGAGAGGATATTAAAACAAAATTCTATAGTCTGGATTTAGAAGTATCCAAAGCAAATACGTTAACTGCCAACTGGACATTGGTTCATGCTATTACAGAAGATAGTCCACTGTTTGAAATGAAAAAAGAGGATCTTATGAATGCCAATGTTGAACTCCTGGTGTTTATACATGGCTTTGATGAAAGCTTTGCTAATACCGTAATTTCAAGAGCATCTTATACCGTAGAAGACTTTGTGTATGGGGCTAAATTTAATCCAATGTTTTATCCCGATAAGAATAGTACTTATACCATATTACAACTCGATTTGCTGGATAGTTATTCCAAAGTGCCTATTCCAATGGAGTTTGAGTAATAAATTGTATATGCACCTTCCTGATTAAAATTCATCGTGAGTATCGTGAATCCTGAGTCGTGAGGAATACAAAGTATCTTGCAAGTTGTTTGTAAGAATATGGGTATTATTTAATTAATTTTATTATTCTTTTAGCTTGTAATAAAGTCGAGATAATTATCTTTATGTATACATTCAAAACTCGCCTCAGGATATGTTGTTGCAAATGAATTTGGAAGTTTAACTCTTTTGTTAAGCGTGTATTTAAATTCGAAAGTGGAAAGGTGACCATCCTTTAATTCTATTAAATCTATTTCTTGTTTATCATAGTTTCTCCAAAAATAAATTTGTTTGGTTTCTCCAAGGTAATGATTCCTTTTTATCCTTTCAGATATGAGATAATTCTCCCAAAGAGTGCCTTTGTCATTTCTCAATTCAGTTACTCTAAAGTCATTAATAATAGCGTTTCGAATGCCATTATCAAAGAAATACCATTTGCAGCTTTTGGTAACTTCTTTTCGTTGATTAGTGCTATAGGAAGGTAGTTTATAAAGAATAAAAACTTTACTTAATAAATCAAGGTAATTTTCTACGGTAACTCTACTCATGCCCAACTGTGTCCCTAATTCATGATAAGAAACTTCGGAACCTACCTGATAAGCAATTAATCTTAATAAACTAACAATTTTATCGGAGTACTTAATGCCTGCATAAGCAATAATATCTTTTAATAAATATGACTGAACCAGTAATTGTAAGTAAGCACCTTTTTCAGCAAAGGTTTTAAGATTGATTATTTCAGGATAAGATCCATAAACCAGTCTTTCTTCCAGGTTTTGTCGGGTTTCCAGTAAGTTTTCATTACTACCTAATTCAAGTTGAGCAAAGGGATATAAATTAATCTGATAATGTCTTCCAGTTAATGGTTCTCCCGATTTATTCATTAAGTCAAGAGAAGATGAACCTGTAGCAATAATGGTAAGTTCAGGATTTGAATCAATCATTAATTTTAAACACATACCAACGTCATAAATTGCTTGAGCTTCATCCAGAAAAAGTAATTTACAATCACCTATTAATCGATGATAATTACTTATAGACCTATTTTTAAGAATTGCTTGTACATCAAAATCTTCTCCATTTAAGCTAATATAATTACCTGCATATTCCTTTTGAATACGTGAAATTAAAAAAGTTTTACCTACTCTTCTTGTTCCCAATACTAATATCACCTTATTACTGGTTAGTAGATTCAACATAGTTGATTCAATATAACGCTTAATTATCTTCATTTTATATCGATTGAACTGATGAATTAATATAAATAATGTAAATACGCTTGCAAAATTACGCTTAATTTAGATAGTTAACTTGCAATTTTACGATATTTTTAGATTAAATACATTTAAAAGGTTCTTTTTAGCCATATTTGAAATAATATTACCTTAAATGTATAGTTGAAGTGTTACATATTGTTAAATATATGAATTAAAGGATATCGTATATCGTTATTTACTAATCATAACTTTTGTACTTATTTACCTGTTTCAATACTTAAATACAGTTTACTTTGCAATAGATAAAGGATTATTTTATTTATATGGGTACAAATAATAGTTGGTTTAACTGGCGTACATTTTTAGCTATTACTGCCATTGTGTTGGTGAGTAGTACCATATTTTATTCCAATTATCTTGCCCGTAAAATTGCAAAAGACGAAAGACTTAAAATAGAACAATGGGCCGAGGCTGTAAAACTGAATAGTACACCCGATGTTGAATTTAATAACTTATCGGCGAGGATATTAACGGAGAACAGTAAAGATATTCCTATTATACTGGTTACAGAAAGGGATAGTGTGTTGGATTATCGTAATCTGGATACCGCTGCTATTAAAAACAACAGTCATTATTTATTGGATAAATTAGAGGAATTTAAAGCATTGCATCCATCTATTGACTGGACTAACCCTTCCGATAAAACACAAGTTAATAAGATATATTATGGTGAATCGGACTTGCTGAATGAAGTTCGATATTATCCCTTTGCGCAGCTGATTTTAGTTGCTTTATTTATTACCATAATTGTTATTGCCAAAAACACTTCTGCTAAATCGGAAAAGAACAGACTTTGGGCAGGAATGGCAAAAGAAACCGCTCATCAATTGGGCACTCCTGTATCCAGTTTAAGAGGATGGGTAGAGCTGTTAAAAACAGAAAATGTTCAAGAGTCTCTTGTTGTGGAGATAGAGAAAGATGTAGAAAGATTGCAGCTTATTTCCGATCGTTTTGGTAAGATAGGCAGTACACCAGTATTGGAAGAAAAAGACCTGGTACATCAGGTAAGTTCTATGGCAGATTACATGCGAAAAAGAGCCAGTGGAAAAGTAGCAATTGAATTTACAGGAGATATACAACAACCAATAAATGTGTTGATTTCTGCTCCATTATTAGATTGGGTAATAGAGAATTTATTAAAGAATGCGCTGGATTCAATGGAAGGGAAAGGACACATTACTGTTAATATTATTAATAAACCCGAAGTAGTACAAATAGATATCACCGACACCGGAAAAGGTATAGATAAAAACCATATTAAAAAAGTGTTCGAACCAGGCTTTACTACTAAGAAAAGAGGCTGGGGATTGGGACTTGCCTTAGCTAAAAGAATTATCTGCGAATTTCATCATGGCAATCTTTCCGTGGTTCATAGTGAAGTAAATAAAGGCACTACTTTTAGAATTCAGTTAAACAAATAGTTCTTATAGATTGATTGTCAATACTTTTTAAATTTTTATAGTTATCCTATATTTAATTCTACCGAATGCATAAAAGATATTAACTGTTAAATATTTTCATTTTCAACTTTAATAGATTTCCACATTTTCTTTCTTCGGGATAGCAATTCATTACTTTTGGGGTCAAGCAAAGTACGAATTATGTTACCAAGAATTAATCCATCCGATACGCAAGCATGGTTGCTATTAAAAAAACATTATAAAGAAGAAATGGTACGTATGCAAATGCGCACCTTATTTGAAAATGACTCCGATCGTTTTGAAAAATTAAGTATTCAGTTTGGCGATATATTGTTTGATTACTCCAAGAATATCATTAATCAAAAAACTTTACAACTCCTTTTTTTACTGGCTGAAGAATGTAAATTGAAAGAGAGCATCGCTATGATGTTTAATGGTTCAGTAATTAATGAAACAGAGAACCGTGCTGTGTTGCATACGGCTCTAAGAAACTTTTCCGGTGATCCAGTTTATGTAGATGGTAAAGATGTAATGCCAGATATATTCAGGGTATTAAATCATGTAAAAGGGTTTACCGAAAAAATACACAGTGGTGAATGGAAAGGTTTTACAGGCAAGAAAATTAAGTACATTGTTAATATAGGTATTGGTGGTAGCGACTTAGGACCAGTAATGGTTACAGAAGCTTTAAAGCCTTATTGGGTAGAAGGAATTGAAACCCATTTTGTAAGCAATGTAGATGCTACTCATATTGCAGAAACATTGAAGTTGATTAATGCAGAGGAGACTTTATTCTTAATTGCATCTAAAACTTTTACTACTCAAGAAACCATGACGAATGCTAATACTGCAAGAGAGTGGTTTTTACAATATGCTAAAGAAGAGAAACATATAGCTGCACATTTTGCGGCATTAAGTACAAACGAAAAAGCAGTAACAGCTTTTGGTATTGATAAAGCTAATATGTTTGAATTCTGGGATTGGGTAGGCGGAAGATATAGCTTATGGAGTGCTATTGGATTATCCATCGCATTAACCGTAGGCTATGATAATTTCGAGCAATTACTAAGAGGCGCTCACGAAACTGATGTTCATTTTAAGAAAGAAAAGTTTACAGAAAATGTACCTGTAATTATGGCTTTATTAGGTATATGGTATACCAATTTCTTTAAAGCTCAAAGCGAAGCAATATTGCCTTACGACCAATATATGCATAGGTTTGCTGCCTATTTCCAGCAAGGAAATATGGAAAGTAATGGTAAGAGTATTGATAGAAATGGTAATGCTGTAAACTATTCAACAGGCCCTGTTATCTGGGGAGAACCAGGCACTAATGGGCAACATGCATTTTATCAGTTAATACATCAGGGAACATTGGTTATACCTGCCGATTTTATTGCGCCAGCCATAAGTCACAATCCTATAGCTGATCATCATAATAAATTATTGTCAAACTTCTTTGCACAAACAGAAGCTTTAATGAATGGCAAGAAAGAAGCAGAAGTTAAAGGTGAATTAGAAGCAGCAGGTTTATCGGAAGAAGCTATTAAATTCCTATTGCCATTTAAAGTATTTGAAGGTAATAAACCTACTAATTCTTTCCTTATTAAAGAGATTACACCATTTACTTTAGGTAGTATGATTGCTTTGTACGAACATAAAATATTTGTACAGGGTATAATCTGGAACATCTTTAGTTTCGATCAGTGGGGAGTAGAATTAGGTAAACAGTTAGCCAATAAAATATTACCTGAATTAGGAGATGATAAAGAAATTAAATCGCATGATTCTTCTACCAATGGATTAATAAATAAGTATAAACAAATGCGTAAATAAGAATTTAATACTCATTATTTACCCATTAAAATAAATAAAAAGGGAGTAGTACCCTCAGAAGTGAACAATATTATTGAGATAAATTTTGGTTTTATTGTTCATTTTCTATTTTGAGGGATAAAAATTTATTTTTTATCAGATAATATGATAGCTAAACAAACGAAATAGCTTGATTGTCATAGATTTTTTGATAATATTTAATTTAACTGTCGAATGTCATGTGTATATGTCATTTTCTGATAACATTATTCCCCTTACTTTAGCGGACTTTAAAACGATACAGCGCATATGAATCAAAATGAATTAAGTCAAAGTGAATTACGGAAGGAGCAGGCTCTGGAGTATCACGCCAAAGGAAGGCCTGGTAAGATAGAAGTTGTTCCCACGAAAGAAACCAAAACACAAAGAGATTTATCCCTTGCATATAGTCCTGGTGTGGCTATACCTTGCTTAGAAATTGCCAAAAATCCTGATGATGTATATAAGTATACTGCTAAAGGAAATCTGGTAGCCGTTATCAGTAATGGTACTGCAGTATTAGGCTTAGGAGATATAGGGCCGGAAGCTGGTAAACCAGTCATGGAAGGAAAGGGTGTATTGTTCAAGATATTTGCTGATATAGATGTTTTTGATTTAGAGATAAATGAAAAAGATCCTGTAAAGTTTGTTGAGATAGTTAAATCACTTGAACCAACTTTTGGTGGTATTAATCTGGAAGATATTAAAGCTCCTGAATGTTTTTATATAGAACAACAGTTGAAAGAGCAAATGAAAATTCCGGTAATGCACGATGATCAGCATGGTACGGCAATTATCAGTGCAGCTGCTTTATTAAATGCATTGGAAATTCAAGGTAAAAAGATTGATGAAGTACGTTTTGTAATCAATGGGGCTGGGGCTGCATCGGTTGCATGTTGTACTTTATATGTTGGTCTTGGAGCTAAGAAAGAGAATATGTATATGTTCGATAGAAAGGGCATAATTCATCAGGGTAGAGAAGTGTTAGAGGAGAGTAAGAGGGCTTTTGCTTCTAAAGAAAGTCATTGGACACTGGAATCCTGTATGAATGGAGCGGATGTATTTGTGGGATTAAGTTCTGCTAACTGTATCTCCAAAGAAATGGTAGCAAGCATGGCACCAAATCCTATCATTTTTGCAATGGCAAACCCCGATCCGGAAATTGCATACGACGATGCTGTTTCTGTTCGTAAAGATTTGATTATGGCTACCGGTAGAAGTGATTATCCTAATCAGGTGAATAACGTACTTGGTTTCCCTTATATATTCCGTGGCGCTTTGGATGTAAGAGCCACCAAGATTAATGAGGCTATGAAACTGGCTGCTGTTAAGGCTTTGGCTAATCTTGCAAAAACAGATGTTCCTGATATAGTTAACCTGGCTTATAATCAAAAGAACTTTGTATTCGGACCAGAATATATCATTCCAAAACCTGTTGATCCACGTTTATTGAGTGCAGTGGCCCCTGCTGTTGCAAAAGCAGCTATTGATAGCGGTGTTGCACAATTAAACATTGCTGACTGGGATGAATATGCGCATCAATTAGATCGTAGATTAGGACTGGATAATCAGTTATTAAGAGCCATAAGTGATAAGGCTAAACGCGATCCTAAACGTATCGTATTTGTGGAAGCTGATAATCTTAAGATTCTTAAAGCTGCCAGCATTATATATGATGAAGGAGTAGGTTATCCTATTTTATTGGGTAATGTAAAACGTATCAATAGAATTGCGAGTGAAAATAACATAGATATCAGTGAATTGGCGGTAATAGATCCTCGTAGTGAAGAAATGGATGAAACTCGCTTGAAATATGGTGAACTATTCTTTGCAAAAAGACAACGTAAAGGGTTCAACCGTCATGATAGTATCAAGATAATGGGCGAAAGAAACCATTTTGGTTGTATGATGGTAGAAAGCGGTGATGCTGATGCTATGATTAGTGGTTTAACCCGTAATTATGCTGATGCTATCCGCCCTGCTTTACAAACAATTGGTACAGAAGATGGTATTAAGAAGATTGCTGGTATGTATTTAATGACTACCAAGAAAGGACCTTTATTCTTAGCAGATACAACTATTAATTTTAATCCTACTGCCGACGAGTTAGCGGATATTACGATGCTGGTTTCTAAAGTAGTGAAGAATTTTAATCTTACTCCAAGAATAGCTATGTTAAGTTATAGCAACTTTGGTAGCAGCGATTCTCCTGAAGCAAGAATGGTAGCCGAAGCAACGAATATTGTTAAGAAACGTGATCCTAAATTGGTGATAGATGGGGAAATGCAAGCTTCATTACCTTTCAATAAAGACATCATGAAGGAGAATTATCCTTTTAGTACTTTAGTAGGCCAAGAGGTTAATACCCTTATTTTTCCAAATCTTGCTGCTGGTAACGTGGCTTATAACTTATTAAAAGAAGTAGGAGGCTCGGATGCTATTGGACCAATATTAATGGGATTAAAGAAGCCTGTACATGTACTGCAATTAGGTAGTTCTGTTCGTAGTATCGTTAATATGGCATTAATTGCAGTGTTGGATGCACAGCAAAAGTGTCCTAAAGACATAACTCCTATGCTAAAGGTGGCTCCTTGGTGGGCTAAACTTAAAAAAGAGCGTATTAAATAGATTTTTTGATTAAAATAATATCAATTTCAAAGAAAATAAGAGAATACAAAAAATGATTATTGTATTCTCTTATCTTCGCAGCAAAACTAAATCAGAATGAATTTACACGAATATCAAGCAAAAGAACTTCTTAAGAAGTACAATGTTCCGGTTCAGGAAGGTGTTGCAGTGGAAACAGTTGAAGCAGCTGTGGAAGCGTATGAAAAAATTAAAGCAGATACCAACAACAAATTTGCAGTCGTAAAGGCTCAGATTCATGCTGGTGGACGTGGAAAAGGTAAGGTGAATGAAACCGGAATGAACGGTGTAAAAGTGGGTAAAAGTGCAGAAGATATCGAATCTTTTTGCTAAAGGTATTCTTGGTGGTACCTTAGTTACCATTCAAACAGGCCCTGCAGGTAAAAAAGTAAATAAAATTTTAGTAGCTCAGGACGTTTATTACGATGGACCAAATCCTACTAAAGAATTATATCTTTCTATATTATTAGATCGTACTAGCGGTCAGAATGTAGTAATGTATTCTACCGAAGGTGGTATGGATATTGAAGAAGTAGCACACAATACACCAGAAAAAATATTTAAAGAGTATGTTCATCCTGGTGGTGGCTTACAAGGTTTTCAGGCAAGAAAGATTGCTTTCAATCTTGGCTTAAGTGGTGATGCATTTAAAAACTGCGTTAAGTTCGTAACTAACTTATATACTGCTTTTGTTGGAGTAGATGCAAGCATGCTGGAAATTAATCCATTATTCAAAACCAGTGATGATAAGATCATTGCGGTGGATTGCAAACTAAATCTGGATGATAATGCATTAATTCGTCATAAAGATATCGAAGCATTAAGAGATGTAACCGAAGAAGATCCAACAGAAGTAGAAGCTGGAGAATTCAATCTTAACTTCGTTAAACTGGATGGTAACGTGGGTTGTATGGTAAACGGTGCTGGATTGGCAATGGCTACAATGGATATGATTAAGCTTAGTGGTGGTGAGCCTGCAAACTTCTTGGACGTAGGTGGTAGTGCAAACGCTACAACTGTAGAAGCTGGTTTCAGAATTATTCTTAAAGACCCTAATGTAAAGGCTATATTAATCAATATTTTTGGTGGTATTGTTCGTTGCGATAGAGTAGCTCAGGGAGTAATTGATGCTTTCAAGAAATTAGGTAATATCGATATTCCAATTATCGTTCGTTTACAAGGTACTAATGCTGTAGAAGCTAAGAAACTGATAGACGAAAGTGGATTGAAAGTACAAAGTGCTATATTATTAAGTGAAGCGGCTGCATTGGTAAAAGAAGCAGTAGCTTAGTACTTAGTTAATAAATATTTTATAAAAGAGGTTGTACATTGTGCAACCTCTTTTATTTTTGATGAACAAACAATAATTAATACAATGGTTTCAGCAATACGTGATTCTTTTAATGAAAGCTTTAGTAATGTTCAGTACGAAAAATATGTAGATGTTTTAACCAATGCTTATCCTGATGCATTACAGTTCAGAATTGCTGAAACACCTGTATTTATTGGTACTGCGTTTAAAGAACAGATATTATCGGCATGCGAGTATATAGTAGATGTTATTACACAACCAGGCTTTACTGAAAAAAGCAGCAAAGCAGTACCAGCAGATTGTTATGTGCCTAACCAAGGTGCTATCCCCAATTTTATAGCCTTCGATTTCGGTATTTGTCAGGATGAAGATGGAAGTTACTCTCCACAATTAATAGAAATGCAAGGTTTTCCTACCTTGTTTGCCTTTCAATTGGTACAAGATGAAGAAACCAGAAAACATTTTGATATACCCGCAAATTATTCAGCGTATTTAAATGGATTTGATAAAGATTCTTACATTAAATTATTGAAGGAAATTATTGTTGGAAAACATCATCCAGAGAATGTAATACTGCTGGAAGTATTGCCGCATCAACAAAAGACCCGTGTCGACTTTTACTATACAGAACAGTTCCTTGGTATAAAAACGGTATGTGTAACTGAACTTATAAAGGAAGGCAATCAGTTGTTTTATTTATTAAATGGGGTTAAAACAAAAGTAGAAAGAATATACAACAGGGTGATATTCGATGATTTACAAAAGCAATCTCTGGAAATACAGGAAAAAGGAAAGATATTACTGGAAGAGCTTGCAGTAGAGTGGGTGCCACATCCAAATTGGTTCTACCTTCTAAGTAAGTATACCTTACCTTTTCTAAATCATCCTTCAGTTCCTAAAACTTGTTTTTTAAACACACTGTTATCTATACCGGAAGATTTAGAAAACTATGTATTAAAGCCTTTGTTCTCCTTCTCTGGTCAGGGAGTAATAATAGATGTAACAAAAGAAGATATTGAAGAGATTAAAGATCCTGAAAACTGGATATTGCAGCGCAAAGTAAAGTATGCCGATGTAATAAAAACACCAAACGTTCCAGCAAAAGCAGAAGTAAGAATCTTCTATTTCTGGAAAGATGGAGAAGCCCGCCCTGTTGCTACCTGCAATCTTGGCAGATTAAGTAAAGGGAAAATGATTGGTGTAAGATACAATAAAGACAATGACTGGGTAGGAGGAACAATTGCCTACTTTGAGCAGTAATACATTGTGTTGAATGGGAAAAGAATATATTGTGTTGAATGTTAAATGTTGAATGTTGAATGGGGAAAATACATTGTGTAGAATATTGAACTTTAAATATTGAATGAATAATTTAATTGAGTGAAAAAACAACATAATGTATTCATTTAACATTTAACATTCAACACTTAAAATAACAAGCTAGCTTTCTTTGCCATTAATCATTCTGGAAACTATACCACTA
>CAIVPM010000340.1 GCA_903907815.1 uncultured Chitinophagaceae bacterium
ACTTAGACGCTGTTTGAGTTAATTGTTTAGAATTAATTATTGCGATTATCTATAGTGAAAAATTTAAAGAAGTTGTAGCCCAGATTGAGCCATCTGGAATATCAAATAATTAATTCAAACAGCTTCTTAACCCTCAAAATATTTTTTCATTCCTCAGTTATATTAATCATCCTATTTATTCATTCTTAAGGTAACCAATTAAAAAAGGCAACTCTTTTGAAGTTACCTTTTTGCTGGTGCCCGGGACTGGATTCGAACCAGCACATCCTTGCGAATGCTGCGACCTGAACACAGTGCGTCTACCAATTTCGCCACCCGGGCTTGTACAGGACGGCGAAAGTAATAATATTACCTTCATCAACCAACAAAATATATAATTATACCATAAGCAAATCTTCAATTCTCAATTATCCATTATCAATTGATAATTACTCCTACCTTTAGGGCAAATAAATTGCATATATGAAAATTGCATTTCACGGTGCCGCACAAACTGTCACCGGTTCTAAACACCTCATCACACTCAACAACGGTAAGAAAATACTTTTAGATTGTGGATTATTTCAAGGAATGGGAAAAGCAACCAACGACCTGAATGCATCCTTTGGCTTTGAAGCTTCCTCAGTTGATGTAATGATTCTTTCCCATGCGCATATCGACCATTCAGGTTTAATACCAAAGCTGGTAAAAGAAGGCTTCGAAGGAACTATCTTCTGTACGCCTGCCACTAAAGATCTTGCAGCAATCCTAATGGAAGACTCTGCAGTGATTCAGCGTGACGATACTAAATTCATCAATAAAAGAAGAGCTAAACAAGGACTTCCACCAGTTGAACCTTTGTACGACGAAGTAGATGCCAAAGCTGCTATTAAACATTTATCGGCAGTAGAATACGGTAAATGGTTTACCGTAATAGAAGGTTTCGAAGCAATGTTTACCGATGCAGGCCATATAATAGGTAGTGCCGTTGTAAATATGCGAATTACCGAGAATAAAATAACTACACATATTGCATTCAGTGGCGATGTGGGTCAGTACCGCGATGTGATACTTCGTTCTCCTGACACTTTTCCGCAAGTAGATTACTTGTTACTGGAAAGCACCTATGGCAACAAACTGCACGACAGAGTTAGAGGTTCGCTGAATACTTTACACGACTGGATTGTAAAGACTTGTATAGAAAAGAAAGGCAAACTGATTATTCCTTCGTTTAGCGTGGGTAGAACACAGGAATTACTCTACTACATTAATCAGCTGGGACTAGAGAAAAGAATGCCTCACCTACCCGTTTATGTAGATAGTCCGTTGAGTGCTGAAGCTACAGAAATTGTGAAGCATTATCCGCAGTATTTCAACAATAGAATCAGAAAGATATTTGAAGTAGATGATGATCCATTCGACTTTCAAGGGTTGAAGTTTACTGCAAGTGTTGAAGAAAGTAAAGCACTGAATGACATTCATAATCCATGCATCATTATATCGGCAAGTGGTATGGCTGATGCAGGCAGAATAAAACACCATATTGCCAACAATATTGATGACCATAGAAACACCATATTGATAGTGGGCTACTGCGAGCCTCATTCACTAGGTGGTAAATTATCTTCGGGAGTAAAAGAGGTACGCATCTACGGTGAGGAACATATAGTAAAAGCAGAGGTTGGGGTAATGAGAAGCATGAGTGCACATGGGGATTACGATGACCTTTGTCAGTTCCTTTCCTGTCAGGATAAGAATAAAATCAAAACATTATTCCTCGTTCATGGTGAATATGAAGTTCAACAGGAATTCAGAGAAAGATTGATGCACAAAGGATTTAAAGATATACAGATTCCAGCACAGCATTCTGAAGTAAAGCTTTCATAATTAGCTAATTAAAAAATAGCTGATTAACGATTTACCCAATTAATTATGAACTAACAACTTATAACTAACAACTTATCACTTATTACTTAAAACAACTTTTAAAAGTATGCATTTAGATGTTGAAAATATCATTAGAATTATAGGAGCTTTTACAGCTGGTGGATTGATGGGCATTGAAAGGGAATTCAGGAGTAAACCTGCAGGTTTCAGAACAATGATTCTTATTTGTGTAGGATCTTGCCTGTTCGCTATACTATCTCAATCTTTTACCAATAACCCCGACCGGATTGCAGCAAACATTATATCAGGCGTTGGATTCCTTGGAGCTGGTGTAGTATTTAAAGAAGGACTTCATGTAAGAGGTATTACCTCTGCAGCAACTATCTGGATGGCTGCTGCAATTGGCATGGCACTTGGCTTTGGCTTCTACCAGATTGCAATTATTGTCTGGGTATTTGTAATGGCTACCTTACTAATCATTATAAAAGTGGAAGAGTATATTGATAGTGTAAAACAAGTAAGGCTTTACAATATCAGTTATAATGTAAATGAATATGATTACCAGCAACTGGAAGCAGAATTCGACAAACAAGGCATTAAATATGTAAGGAATAACTTATCCAAACAGAACAACACTATAAAGGTGGTTTATACCATTACAGTTAATACCGAGAAACATGAGATATTAAATAAAATGATGCTGGAGAATCCTGCGATAGTGAGTTATGATGTGTAGGATATTCGTGCTTAAAGTGGATTAAAAAAAGAAGAGCAATCAGAATGCTGATTGCTCTTTTATTAGTCGTTTAATGTTAAACTTATTTAGTTTCTGTAGCTGGTTTATTGATAGCAGCTGTCCACTCCTGACTGATAGCAGATTTTTCCAACTTTAAATAACTACCCGGACTTACTTCAATTTGTAAAGTACCATCTTCATTTACCTTGTTAACTGTAGCATGAATACCAGCTGTAGTAACAATCTTATCGCCCTTTTGAAGGTTATCGATAAACAATTTGTGTTCTTTAGCTTTCTTAGATTGCGGTCTGATCATAAATAACCAGAAAACCACCATGATCATACCTAATAGAAAAAACTGTTGCATTCCGCCGCCTGCTCCTTGTTGTGCACCGCCGCCTGCCATTAAAATTACTGTGTTCATATTTGATGTTTAATTATGATTAATTGCGTTTTTCTTCTCTAACTTCTTTATGTGGCACCATTACTTTATCATTACTTGGTCCACCAGTAATATTACCCGAAAAATAAAGTATATGTTCTGTACCGTTCTTAGTATTGGTATTTACTATAATACTCTTATGAACTGTTCCACTAAAGTTCTTACTATTGAACGAAGCAGTTACAGCACCTTGTTGGCCAGGAGCTATTGGACTATGTGTATAATCGGCAATGGTGCAACCACAGCCTGGTCTTGCACTGGTTATAATCAATGGTTTGTTGCCAGAGTTAATACATTTAAATTCCAATTGAATCTTTTCGCCATTTTTAATTGTGCCAAAATCTTTCATTGAATCTACCCACTTAACAGTTGTGAAATTAGCTGTATCGAAAGCAGATTTCATTGCTTCTTTAGGCTTTAAGTCATTGTTTTTGCAAGCAGTAAAGCTAATAACTGCGCCTAAAGCAATAACTGATAGTAATTGTTTTCTCATTATTATCCTTTATTTATTTCTTTTTACAAAACTTACTTTTTGAATCTTATCTTCTGCAAGTAGTTCTTTATGAATAGTATCCAGAATACCATTTATAAACTGAGAACTTTGTTTGGAAGAATATTCTTTAGCAAGATCGATGTATTCATTGATTGTTACTTTGGTAGGGATAGTTTCGAAGTATAATAGTTCAGCAAGTCCCATTTTGATAAAGATCATATCCACCAATGCAATTCTATCGGCCTCCCAGTTATTTAACTTAGGAACAATTAAAGACATCAGGTATTCCTTTTTATCAATTACGGTTTCCAGCAATTGAATTGCATACTGCCATTTCTCTTCCGAAACCAGTTCGTCCACTTTGTAGCTACTTGGCTTTTGTAATATGGTAAGTATAATTTTCTGAAGAACTTCTATATCATCGTCCCAGTTAGCAAATAATTCTTCGCATAAAGAAACATAGTTCTCATCCTGCAGCATTATATCATTAAAGATTATGCTCAGAATATTAATCTCCTCCATTTTCACCCTGCTATCGGCATGTATATATAATTTATATACATCCATATCCTGCAGTTTAAGGAAAAACTTCTTTATGTAATCCTTATCGGTAATCAGCTCTGGCTTTTCTTCCGCTATCAATTTCTGATAACTTTTATTTTCCAGTAATCTCCATACAACATCGTTTCCGGCAACCTTGGTATTGATGTTTCTATCTTCTTCCGTAACAATATGCTTCATAGACCTGCTATGAGCCCAGGTTTCGGAATATTTTGCTACTTCAATAGTGTTGTGTAGGAGAAAAGCTAAAAGAGAACGGCTTTTATCAATTGACTTTCTAAGTTCTACTCTCTGATTCTTAGGTGAATCACCATCATACATTGTTTCCGCAATGTATAAAAGTTGCATCACTTTAACTCTTATTATTCGTCTGCTAATCATTCTTGAGAACTTTATTTAAGGCGGCGAAGGTATCGCTTTGAATGTAAAAAGGGAAAAAGGTTTTCTTAAAATCGTTTTTGGTGGAATAAAAGTATCTTAAACAAGAGATATTAAGATAAATTCACCCTTCAAATCACCAGTATTTTATTATATATCTAAATAGTAGGAATTCTGGGCTTTATAGCCCAAATTTTGAAGAGTGGAAAAGAATATTAAAAATAAATAAACTTAAAACTTCTTCAAACTATTTAGCTCCCTATATTTGCGCCAAATTTTACAAGGGAATATGTTGTCAAAATTCGTGAAATCATTACCAATTCTAGCTTTTAGCATACTTTTATTATCATTAATGAGTATTTCAGTTGCACATGCAGAAGAGAAATCTACTGCAGAAACAGATGAAAAAGCTAAAACTTTCGATCCTGCTAAAGTAATTATGGAGCACATCATGGATGCTCACGAATTCCACTTTGCAACTATTGGCGACCATAATATCGCTATTCCATTACCAGTAATAGTATATTCTAAAGAAAGAGGTCTAGCTGTATTCTCCTTTGGCAAAATTGAGGAGGGCGAAACTTATAATGGATACAAAAGCGAAGAAGGTAAAATCGTAGCAGTTGATGCTGCAGGAAAAGTTGAAGAGTCTGTTACCTTATATGATTTTAGCTTAACCAGAAACGTAGTGCAAATGTTATTGGCTTTAATACTATTAGTAGTATTGATGCTAAATGTAGCTAAAAAATACATTGCAGGTGGTGCTAAAACTGCTCCATCAGGTTTTCAAGGTTGGGTAGAGCCTGTTATAACTTTTGTAAGAGATGAAGTAGGTAAACCTAACTTGGGTAAAAAGTATGAAAAATACATGCCTTACCTTTTAACTATCTTCTTCTTTATATTAATTAATAACATAATAGGATTAATTCCTGGTACTGCAAACGTAACTGGTAATATAACCTTCACTTTAGTTTTAGCGGTGATTTCATTATTAGTAATATTATTCAGTACTAATTTCCATTTCTGGATGCACATTTTCTGGCCTCCAGGAGTTCCTTTCTTAGTGAAGTTTATCCTGATACCAGTAGAATTGTTAGGGGTGTTTATTAAACCTGCGGCTTTAATGATTCGTCTTTTTGCCAACATGGTGGCAGGGCATATCGTTATTACTTGTTTCATTTTATTGATATTTATCTTCGGTGCTATGAGTCATGTTGCAGGATGGGGTTTCGCTCCAGTGTCTATCTTATTTACCGTATTTATTTATTTTATCGAAGTATTAGTGGCGTTTATTCAGGCGTTCATCTTCACCAACCTTACCGCAGTATTTATCGGTCAGGCTATGGAAGGTGCTCACGATGATGCTCATCACTAATCATAAAAGAGTCTTTTATTTTTTATTTATAAAACACAAACAGTTATGTCTTTATTGAACATTTTGTTAGAAGTTGATGGTCTTGCACACTTAGGGGGTGCTATTGGTGCTGGTTTAGCTGCAATAGGCGCAGGTGTAGGTATTGGCCAAATTGGTAAAGGTGCAGTTGAGAGCATCGCTCGTCAACCAGAAGCATCAAATGACATTCGTGCTAACATGATTCTTACAGCGGCTTTCGTTGAGGGTGTTGCCCTTTTCGCAGTTATCGCTGGTATCCTTGCTGTATTGAAATAGTACACAGGTAGCACAAAACTTTTTTAAAGTACCCAAAGCACAGGGCGATGGGTACTTTAATTAATTAATCGGATTAACTAATTAGCGGATTATTGAATTAACTAATTATCAAATTAATTTTAAATGGAATTATTACAACCGGGGTTAGGTTTATTAGTATGGACATTACTGGCTTTTTTGATTGTATTTTACATTCTTAAGAAATTTGCCTGGAAACCAATCTTAGCTACATTAAAAGAAAGAGAAACAGGTATTGCTGATGCTATTGCTTCTGCTGAAAAGATTAAGATAGAAATGGCGCAGATGAAGAACGAGAACGAAGCTATCTTGCAAAAAGCAAGAGAAGAAAGAGCTACCGTTTTGAAAGAAGCTAAAGAACAAAGCGATAAAATGATTGGCGAAGCTAAAGATAAAGCTAAAGCTGAATACGATAAAATTCTTGCTGATGCGCAGTTAGCTATTCAACAACAAAAGAACGAAGCACTTACCGAAGTAAAAAATCAGGTAGGTACTTTAGTAATTGAAGTTGCTACGCAGGTTTTGCGCAGAGAACTGGCTAATAAAGCAGAACAGGAAACTTTTATCGAGCAAGTAGTTAAAAGCGCGAAACTTAATTAATCAAGTCAGATCACTTAGTATAATTATCACAAAAACTAACAATGACTAATCCACGTTTAGCTTCCCGTTATGCAAAGAGCCTGATAGATCTGGCTATAGAGCAGAACATACTGGAAGAAATATATAAGGATACACAATACTTAGCAGCACTTTGCTCTCAGTCTAAAGATTTCTTTAATGTATTAAGAAGTCCGGTGATTCAAGGCGATAAAAAGAAAGCTGTTATAGCTGCTGTTGTAAAAGACAATGTACATACACTAACCAATCTTTTTATCAACCTTTTAATTACTAAAGGAAGAGAAAAAGATCTTGCTGATATCGCAGAAGGTTTCGAAATTCTGTACAACGAACTTAAGGGTATCAATAAAGTTACGCTTACTACTGCCGTTCCGGTAAGTGAAGCTGTAAAGAATATGATTATCGAAAAAGTTCAGGAAGATCAGAAGCTTACTAAAATTGAACTGGAAACAGTAGTGGATGAAAACATTCTTGGCGGATTCAAAATTGAATTCAATAACAACTTAATGGATGCCAGTATTGCAAAAGAACTGAAAGACATTAAAAAGCAGTTTGCAAGCAATGTGTACACACAAAAACTGAGATAACAAATAAAGGATAATCTTAAAACAATATAAATTTAATATTTATGGTAGCGATAAAGCCTGATGAAATATCAGCGATATTGAGACAACAACTTAGCAATGTAAATGCAAATTCCGACTTACAGGAAGTAGGAACTGTATTGCAGGTTGGAGATGGTATTGCACGTGTTTATGGATTGAATAATGTTCGCGCAGGGGAACTTGTTGAATTCGAAAATGGTGTAAGAGCAATTGCACTTAATCTGGAAGAAGACAATGTGGGTGTGGTATTGATGGGAGATAGCGGCGACATTAAAGAAGGCGCTAAAGTAACCCGTACCGGAAAGATTGCTTCTATCAAAGTTGGTGAAG
>CAIVPM010000341.1 GCA_903907815.1 uncultured Chitinophagaceae bacterium
AGAATCCTTATGGGTCTGCTTAGTCGCATGTGTATGTAAAGAACTACAAATTAATGATGTATTATTCACATAAAAAATAATATCATAAATTACCCTATTTTCACGCTCTGATGAAGAGTAGTATAATATTAGGAATCGATCCGGGTACACAGGTCATGGGCTATGCTTTACTAAAAGCAGATGGCAATAAATTACAGGTGCTTTTAATGGACGTACTTAAAATGTCAGCTAAAGATCTGGACAATTATGCTCGCCTCGAAAAAATTCATACTAAAGTTTCTGAGCTGGTTAAACTCTATCGCCCCACTACTTTTGCTATCGAAGCACCTTTCTTTGGCAAGAATGTACAGAGTATGCTCAAGCTTGGCCGTTCACAGGGAGTGGCTATTGCAGCAGCTATGCAGGCAGGATTAGAGGTGACTGAATACTCTCCTAAAAAGGTTAAACAGTCAGTTACAGGAAAAGGAACTGCCGATAAAGAACAGGTATGGCAGATGCTGAAAAGAATATTGAACATAGAAGATCGGCCACAATATTTCGATGCTACCGATGCATTGGCTGTAGCGCTATGCCATCATTATCAATCAAACTCAGTGTTAAATAGCGGTACTAAAGCATTAAAAGGGTGGGAGGGATACATAAAAAATAACCCTGATAAAATTATTTCTAAATAAATTCCCCACAGATATTTGAAATATCAATTCCTTCATTATTTTTGCACCAATTCAAACAATATGTCAGAACAATCAACAAATAAAGATTTTACTCAAAGTTGGGTTAACTCTTCAAGATTTTTATTCTATCTTAAAGTGTTTTGTATTTTATCTTTTGTAACAGGCGGTTGTTACAATATGTATCAACATAGTTACAAAGGAAAACCTGATATTGAAATTCAAAGTAGTACTAAATATACGCCTGAATATAAATAATCCTTAGGGAGGATGATATTTTAAAAAGCTGTGTCGTCAAACACAGCTTTTTTAGTTTCCAAACATATTGGATTCATTATCAAATTATCACATTAACTGACCTTACGCAAGTGTATCAATAATCTACATCTTCTATATAACTGAAACAGTTTTTATTTAATGAATGATGTATTAAACAGCCGCTGTTCTCTGCGTTCTCAGTATTTGTATTCCATTCAAAAATTAGCATTAAACATTTAAAATAATGTATTCTCTGCGTAACATCAGACATTAGTTATTATGGCGCATCCCTTCGGGTCGGGCTATCCGTTTGTATCTTTTACTGCATTTCAGTTAAGCCTTATAGCATTTGCTTCCGCGCAGTAAAAGGATACCACTGCTATCCCTTGCGCTCGCTCATACTATAAAATGGTCTCCTGATATCATTCTTGTTATTATTAGTACTTATCGCTCATTATAATTGCACTGATTCAGTAATTATTAGGTTATCTAAAGCTAATAACTGTACTCATGCCATATTATCTTGTACTCATGCAAAATAGTGCTGTCTCATACCAGTTTTGGTTGCACACATACCCCTAAACTTTGTACTCATGCATATTTTCTTGTACATGTTGGAGAAATTGATGTACATCTGCGATAAATTGATGTACATCTGCGATAATTTAATGTACATGTTGCATACTTGGTTTACTTAAGTATGAAAATTACCCATCAGATACCTTATTCGTATCAACTTGTCCTATAAGTCTATCAACATCCCAGATTTTTAAATGTAATAGACCCATAATTTAATATATACCAACTTTCAAGCAAAAAATACTCCGTAATTATCTATTTACAAATCGTAAATCTTAATACCTTACGCAAGTATTTTCAAAAATACCCTAAAACAAATTCTTGCTATTGAGAAAATTGACAAAGTCAAAGCCCTGAAATATATATTCTGTTAAGTTATAACGCTACTATGGAATTAAAACTTAATGTATTGAGGCAACCTCTTTTTTAGTTTACATAAGGTTCTAATATTGGTATTCCTGGCAAGAATTAAGTTGCAAGTTTCCGGTTACTAGTTACCTGTAACTTGAAACTGTTGTATTTGTCTCCTATCTCCTGTATTCTGTCTCCTTGTTAATCAGGAATCACCAGCTTATTATTCACCCTGTTCACATCCGCCATCCTTTGTGAAGGATCAATTTCAATACTCTTAATATTGGTTAAATTCAACGAGGTTTCTAAGCTGTATTCAGGGTGTGTCCATTGCCATTCCTTATCCACTATTACCTTATTCCCATTTTCAGCAAGCTTAGCACCAAACATTAAATCAAGCGGTATAGTATGAAATTCTCTATTACCATCTTTAAGCGTTATTACAACATCAACAGGCATCGGCATTTTGCCCAGCCTTTTCAAAGTAATCAGCGTCTTGCCGGATATTGAATCTGTCGCCACATTCCCCAATGCATAGTCAATCGTTTTAGTACTGTTCATCCAGTATTCTTTGTACCACTGCAGGTTAAGGGTACTTACCTTTTCAGCTACTCGTATAAAGTCGTTCGCATTTGGATGTTTAAATCGCCACTGACGGTAATATTCCAGCAATATTTTGTTTCTGATACTATCACTAACAATGTATCCCAGTTGATTAAGAAATACTGCTCCCTTACTATAAGATGCTGCACTGTATGCCCAGTTGGTATTGTAATGATCTGCATGCGTACTCAAAGGTTCTTCCATACCACTCTTTGCCAGTGAAAAGTAACCATCATAGTTGGCTGCTTCTACCAGCGGAAGTCGCTTGTACACTGCCGTTGCGTCATCAATAGCTGACTGACTATTCTTCACAAATGGAGAAGATAATGCCCAGTTAGTATAGTAATAGTTGGATACCTGATCGGTAGCATATTCTGTAAATCCTTCATCCATCCAGGAAAATAAACTTTCATTGGTTCCAAGCATTTGCTGATACCAGCTATGCAGCCATTCATGAAAAACAGTGCCTAAACTGGAGTTTCTAATCAGGGTAGCCATAGCATACTCCATTCCACCGTCTCCTCCCTGAATAAAAGAGTATTGAGGGTAAGGGTATTGACCATAATTTTTCTCTATGTATGGAAGCACTTTCTCTGCTGCCCAAAGTACATTTTTCCATGCACTATCATTTGCCCCATTCCCTTTTTTATAAAAAGCATTTAAGGTAAGTCCTTCTCTTATCTTTTTAGAAATATGAACATAAGCTGTATCAGCCGCCCATACAAAATCATGAATGTTTTGTCCGGTGAAATTCCAGGTAATGTTATTGCCTTTTATTGCAGGGACTATTGTACCCTTGGTTTCATAACCATAACCTATTGTATTAGCATTCTTTAGTACTCCGGTGGCTGCTATCATGTATTTTTTGTTCGCAGTAGTCTTTACATCATAAGTTCCCCATACCCCATAGAATTCTCTTGCTATATAAGGGTTTGCATTCCATCCCTGATAGTCATATTCCACCATCTTTGGGTACCACTGACTCATGCTGAATTGTATACCCTCTATACTATTTCTCCCCGCTCTTCTTATCTGTACTGGCACCTGTGCTTTAAAGCTAAGATTAATCAAGGTTTTGCTATTAGGAAGGATGTCTTTAGCAAGCCTTACTTCCAGTATCGTTTCATGCTCTATCAGTTCCTGTGCTATTCCATTAATGGTTAGTTTAGTTACATGATTATAGCCCATCTCATCTTCCTTCAGTTTCGATATTCTGTCTTTCACCCTGCTATCCCAGTCTGGAATTTCATCGCCATTTCTTCTTCTCATTACATTCTTTCCAAGTTCCAGGCTTCTTACATCCATACTGCTGTTTGGACGAAATGCATTCCAATATAAATGAAAGAAGATTTTGTGCAACGTGTCGCTACTGTTATTGCTGTATTCTATCTGTTCGGTACCCTCTATCTTATTGGTTTGGTCCAGCAGCGTTACATCTATATTATACTTAATATATTGCTGCCATCTTTCTGTCTGTGCGCCTATTATGCTGCTGGTTAAGACTATACTAAGTACTGTTGCTACTATTTTCTTCATCATTATTGTATTAAAACCGGACGCAATATGTTTAATTATCTCTTTACAACAAAATCTATGCAAGGTTAATTAATAATTAGGTAACAAAAGTTACTAACTACATTTGTACGATTCTGCACTTTTGCAACTCATTTATATTGATATGAAAGATAGAATATTAAAAGGATGGTCGCTGAGAAGAGGCTTGTTTGTAGCTTTTGGATGCTATATTATTTATACATCGGCAATGGATAAATCATGGGCAGGAATGCTGTTCGGAGCATACTTCCTGTCTATGGGCATATTCTCTTTTGGCTGTGCCTCTGGAAACTGTTATGGCAATAGTTGTACGGTTAATACACAGACTGATAATGTAAAGTTGGATAATAAATAAAATATTTATACTATGGAACAAAAGAAGACATTAGTCGATATTATTAAATCAGAGAAACTGGTACTCATCGATTTCTTTGCCGAATGGTGCGGTCCCTGCAAAATAATGAAACCTATACTGGAAGATTTAAAAAAGAGCATTGGAGATAAAGCTACTATTCTAAAGATTGATATTGATAAGAATCCATCATTAGCAGGTTCTTATCAAATTCAAAGTGTACCTACACTCATGCTTTTTAAAGATGGTCAGTCTGTATGGCGCCAGGCAGGTGTAGTAACAGCAGATCAACTAAAACAAGTAATTGAAAAACAAGCTTAAATAATTGTGTTGAATTTTAAATGCTGAATGTTGAATGAATAAGGTGTTGTATTTACATTTATCATTCAAAATTCAACATTTAAAATAAATTCCTCGCTTATGTCAAATATTAAAATTCTTACGCTGCTCACACTCATGTTATGGTTTTCTCATAGCTCCTGTCAGCAAGCTGGAGGTCCTACAAACCTCGACGCAGTTGCTTTTAATCAAAAAATGTTGTCCACCGATAGTGCTATAGTAATAGACGTGCGTACTCCCGGCGAGTTTGCACAGGGGTATATAAACCATGCTGTAAATATTAATTTCAATAGTGCTGATTTCGAAACTTCTATTGATAAACTGGATAAAAATAAATCCTATTTTGTCTATTGTTATTCCGGAGGCAGAAGTAGCAAGGCAGCTAGTTTTATGCGCAGTAATGGCTTTACAAAAGTATACGAACTGATGAATGGAATGCTGGCATGGAAAAGTAAAAATCTACCTCTTGCAGGAGCCGCTGGACAGGTGAATAATGATATGATTTCTATGGCAGAGTATAAAAAAATGTTGGTATCCGATTCGGTGGTTCTGATTGATTATTATGCTCCATGGTGCGAACCTTGTAAGAAACTGAAGCCAATGCTCGAAGCTATTCAAAAACAATATAAAGGAAAGATAACAGTATTAAGACTGGATATAGACGAGAACAAACAGCTTGCTACTGATCTATCAATAGATGCAATTCCTTTGCTGAAAATATTCCATAAAGGCACCGAAGTCTGGAGCTATAAAGGATTGATAGGCGTAGAGGATCTAAAGAAAGCAGTGGAGTCAAATACCACCAGATAAAATATCATAGCGGCCTTTGTGGTTACTACATATTTGAGATAGTAGCCTTTTTTTAATATTATTCTTTTTAATTAATTAACTATAAGATATACATTGTATTGTTGTTTCGGTAACGATTGCATATTTTCGTTGACTTATACTTCCAAATTTGGAGTAATTTTCACCCTCTCAAATACCAGAACTGGTATTGAGTTAAAACAAACAAGTCAAGATGAAATTATTTACTGTTCGATTTTTATTCGTCCTATTATTATCTTCAATTTCACTGATAGTTTCAGCACAACAAATAGCATTTCCTGGTGCAGAAGGTTATGGTAGATTTTCCACCGGGGGTAGAGGGCAAAGTGTATATTATGTTACCAATCTAAATGATGCAGGTGCCGGAAGCCTAAGAGATGCGCTTAGTGCTGGCAACAGAACTATACTTTTTAAAGTTTCCGGTACCATTTACCTGAATAGTAATTTAAAAATTTCCAACAATAATACCACTATCGCAGGGCAATCTGCGCCCGGTGATGGTATCTGTATTGCCAACTATACTTTTAGAGTAGAAGCAAACAATGTGATAGTTCGCTTTATCCGTTGTCGTTTAGGTGATGTTACAAAGTATGCAGATGATGGAATGGATGGTAATGGTACAAGTCCTTCTGTTACCCGATCCAATATTATTATAGACCATTGTTCTATGAGTTGGTGTCTGGATGAAGCGGGTAGTTTTTACGATAATAAAAATTTTACACTTCAGTGGTGCTTGTTAAGCGAAAGTTTATACCATTCTTATCATCCCAAAGGTGATCATGGGTATGGAGGTATATGGGGTGGGCAAGGTGCTTCATTTCATCATAATCTATTAGCTCATCACACCAGTCGGAATCCACGCTTTTGTGGAAGCAGATATACAGGTGATTCTATAAATGAAATAGTGGACTTCCGCAATAATGTAATATACAACTGGGGGAACATTAATACAGCCTATGGCGGGGAAGGAGGCAATTATAATATGGTTAATAATTATTATAAATCGGGGCCTGCAACTAATAAATCTAACCTAAAATATAGAATACTAAATTACTCCTGTTACTATTATTCAACCGATGCAGCTATCTATCCAGATACAGTATGGGGTGGCAAGTTCTATGTAAATGGGAATTATGTAAATGGGTATGCTAAAACAACTGCAGATAACTGGCTGGGTCAAGGCGTAAACCCAGGAGTACAAATCGATAATACAGCATTTAAAAATGTAATGGCAAGAGGTCAGCTTTTGAACCCTTTAACAGTGGCGCCCGTAACGACTCAAACTGCTCAGGATGCATTTATTTATGTTGTGGCAGGTGCTGGTGCTTTAATGCCTAAAAGAGATTCTGTAGATAGAAGAATAGCAAGAGAAACTGCTACAGGAACCGTAACAGTTGGTGGTCATACTTATGATAGTGCTTACACTGCAAACTTGCCATCAGGTATTATCGATAGTCAGAACGATGTAGGCGGATGGCCTACTTTAAACAGTCGACCTTATCCAACCGATTCAGATAATGATGGCATGCCAGATGAATGGGAAACACAAAGAGGATTAAATGTAGCAAATGCTACCGATAGAAACAACTTTAATATTAACGGTTATACAAACCTTGAAAATTTCCTGAATGGAGATAGTATAATTGCTGTAGGAACGTTAAATACCTGTAATAATACTTTACCAGTTATCTCCGCTAATACTGGTGTTTATATTAATTTAAAAGATTCATCTTATCAAAGATTAATTGCTACAGATACTATGAATCTGGTTGCTTCAATACTGGATAGTGCAATTTCATTAGGCAGCGTTCAGTCTACTTATTACGTTTCAAGTACTACTAGATTAAATAGTTTTGGTAAACCATACCTGAAAAGAAATATTACTATAAAGTCCTCACTAAATCCTACGGGTAATTTTAAACTTAGATTGTATATAACTAAAGCTGAATTGAATAGCTTAAAAGCAGTAGACACTGCTATAAAAAGCATAAATGATATAAAGGTATTATATGTTAAGGATACCAATTGCATTACCACTTTAAATGTAGTACCTGCAATACTAAACCCTATACAATCTGGTGAATGGGGTACTTATACAACCGGTTACTTTGTTGACATATTAACGAACAAATTAGGGACATTCTTTTTTGGAAGTGCTGAATCAGTCTTGCCAGTTGAATTACTGAAATTTAATGGAGAGAACCAAGCCAACAAAGTGCTGTTGTCTTGGTCAACTGAGAACGAAATAAATTTGCAAAGTTTTCTGATAGAGAAAAGTCTTGATGGAATCAATTTTAATTATTGTTCTTCAATAGATGCATTGAATACTCCTGGTATACACGAGTATAAGACGTTTGATAATGGTTGGTATAATGAAGTTATTTATTATCGTCTAAAAATGATTGATAAATCAGGGACTTATAGTTATAGTAAAATAATAACAATAAGAGATAAAAATTTATTGTTACAAGTTACTCCCAATCCTGCTAAAGAAGAGATTAAATTGCTACATGGAAAAAGAAATAAACTGGTACCAATAAAAATATTCTCTGCTCAGGGGCAATTGGTATTGGAGAGATATTCAACAATGAATTCGGATTACTCAAAAATCTCTATTGGTTCATTAGTTAAAGGGACATACTTTATATTCATGGAGGATATTTCTCCTAAACCTGTTATTTTTATAAAAGAATAATGGAAAAGTTGCAAACGTTTGCACAATAATATATACATTAATAAAAGAAATTAAGGTTATCCAAGAATAACTTTGAGGTCTGATCAACTTGCATTTTATGAAAAAAGTCATCTGTTTATTTTCAGTCTTGATCTTTATTTTGTCGGCTATTAAGGCGCAGACAGTAATTGTATCCCAGGATGGTTCTGGAAATTATACAACAATCAAAGCAGCAATAGCAGCAGCACCAACTACTGCTACATTGGCAAATCCTTATGTAATAATGGTGAAAAATGGGTTTTATTTTGAGAAGGATACTATTCCTTCCAATAAACCATTTATTCAGATAATAGGAGAGAGTTCAGCAAAAACAATTCTGGCTTTTAATGCTGCTGCTGGTTTACCTACTCCTACCGGAGGAACTTATGGTACTGCAGGTTCTGCTACCTTAACGGTGAATGCAAGCGATTTTACGGCAATGAATATAACCTTTGCTAATACATTTAATTATGATTCAGCAGCAGCAGCAGGATTTGCTGGTACTCAGGCTGTTGCTTTTCAGATAAACGCTGATAGAGCTGCATTTAAAAATTGTATTTTTACTGGCTTCCAGGATACTTTATATACTAAAGGTTCTGGTAACCCAAGACACTATTTTAAAAGCTGTTATATTGATGGTACTGTCGATTTTATATTTGGTAGTTCTATTGATGTGTTTGATTCCTGTATTATTTATCCTAAAGCAAGACCATCAGGAGGTTCTTCCTATATTACTGCTGCCAACACAACTATTGGACAGGCATTTGGTTATGTATTCAGAGACTGTAAGCTACCTGCTCATACAGGTACCACTTCTTATTTCCTGGGGCGTCCCTGGAATAATGCAACAAGCGGTGTAACTGCCAATAATAAAGTAGCATTTATAAATAGTACAATGGGGTCAACCATTAATCCTGTTGGCTGGGCTGTTTGGGATGCTGGTACAGATACCTCTGTTATTACTGATGCTGAATATAAAACAAAAAGATTTGATGGTTCTTTAATGGATGTTTCCAAGAGAATTTCCTGGTCTAAACAGTTACCTGATACTACAGGGTATAATCTTCCAAATATGTTGAAAGGTTGGGATCCTTGCACTACAAGAGCTGACTTCTGTAATTATAAAATGCCAGAGTTGGCAATAGCTAATTTTAAAGGAGTAAAAGGTGCTTCTACTTCAAATTTTACCTGGAATATTTGCTGGCCAATTACAGGGGTTGTTTATCAATTGTATCGATCAATAGATAATAAGGTATCTTTTCAAAGTATTTCCACTAATAATTCTACAACTGATTCAATTATTAACTTTAGTGCTACTGATGCATTTCCTCCTGCGGGAAGTATTTATTATTATCTGGTAAAAGCAACAATACCAGGTACCGTTTTTTCGCACATAACTGATACCGTTTCTATTTCCAGTGCTCCAACCGTTATTTCGCAGGGTACTTTAGGTAGCTTTATTCAAAGTTTAATTCCTGTAGCACCTTCTGCTACTCAATCTTATACATTAAAAGGAATAAATTTAGTTGCTGATGTAACAGTTACTCCACTTACAAATTTTGAAGTTTCTGCAGATGCAGGTACTACCTGGTTTACAAGTGCTAATCCTTTAGTTATATCAAGAATCGCTGATTCAATTCCTACTAAAACTATCTTAGTTAGGTTAAATGCAGTTGGAGTAGGAACTTGGAATGGATATATTATTAATTCAACTACAGGTACTGGTGCAATTTCTAAAGCGATTCGAGTAAGTGGTTCTACTATTAATACGCCATTATTAAATATACTTACAATTGTTGAATGGCCTTTAACGGTATCAAATGCTGATAGTGCAGCTGTTCGTAATCAGTTTATTGCTATAAATACTCCAAGATTTAATAATTTATATGCTTCTTTAGCTACTGTAGTTACAGTACCTGCTTATAGTACTGCATTCGGACAAGCGTTTGGTGCAAGTACTACTATCGATGGTGGTTGGGGTACATCTGCCGGTGGTCCTGGAGGTAATCTGAATCGTTCTTATTACGAAGAATTCCAAGTGGCTCCAATGTCTGCCAGTCCTTACATTAAAATACGAATGGATTCAGTAATACTGAATGCAGACTTTTATAATACCAATTCCAATACCAAAATGGCTATCGTGTATTCAAAAGATGGATTTGTAGCAGATTCTACTGAATTAACCGGAGCAACTTTTGCTTCGCCTGTTGTGCTCAATAAAAATACAACTGGAACAGTTGATAATTACAGATTTGCATTAAACGGTTCAAATGGTGTGTACCATAGCCCAGGAAAAACGTTTACTTTTAGAATTTACTTTAGTTGTGGTAGTACTTCCACAGGTAGATATGGTATGCTGAAGGATGTAAATTTTAAAGGGATAGTCGATGCAATAGTACCTGTAAATATTATTAGCTTTACTACTCATAAGAAAGACAAACAAATTGATCTTAACTGGAATACTGCTAACGAATTAAATCTTGCTGAATTCAGTATTGAAAGAAGTACAACTAGTCACGATTTCGCTTCTGTAGGGTCTATTTTTGCTAAATCTACAGTAGGGGAGAATAACTATCAGTTTACCGATTATCAGTTGCCAGTTAGTAACGTTGTTTATTACCGATTAAAAATGATTGATAAAACAGGTGAGTTCACTTACAGTAAAACTATTCAGGTAGAAACACATCCTGCTATTACTTTACAAGCATATCCTAATCCGGTAATTAATTTCTTGAAATTAGAACACGGGCCAGCTTCTGCAACTTCTGAATTTAGAATCATTAATACTGCTGGTAGACTTGTTCAAAGATTCTTCCCAACAATTGGAAGTACGTCAAACCTGATTCCTGTAGAAGCATTGCCTACTGGAAATTATTATATTCAATATGTAAATGGTGTTGATAGCTATAATTTATCATTCATTAAGAAATAATTGATAAGAAATTAGATAAAACAAACAAACAATTCATCTAACAAATAAGGGCTGTTGCAAATCTGCAACAGCCCTTATTGTATGTATTCAATTGATAATATTCAATTATCAATCATCAATTAATTAAGCAAGTCTTGCTTTCAAATTGGTATCTAAAGCGTCTAAGAACTCTTCAGTATAAAGATAGTGTTCGCCATGGTTTACTTTATTGCCATGAACACAAACTGCTAAATCTTTAGTCATTTTACCACTTTCTACTGTTTCAATACAAACTGCTTCCAGCGCATGACAGAAGTTGATTAACTCCTGGTTGTTATCTAACTTACCTCTGAATTCCAAACCTCTTGTCCAAGCAAAAATAGATGCAATAGGGTTTGTAGAAGTTGGTTTGCCTTTCTGATGTTCACGGAAGTGACGGGTTACCGTACCATGTGCAGCTTCTGCTTCCATTGTTTGTCCATCAGGAGTGATTAATACAGAAGTCATTAAACCAAGACTACCAAAACCTTGTGCTACAGTATCGCTTTGTACATCACCATCATAGTTTTTACAAGCCCATACAAAGTTACCATTCCACTTAAGAGCAGAAGCAACCATATCATCAATTAAACGATGTTCGTAGGTAATGCCTGCTTCAGCATACTTAGCCTTGAATTCATTTTGATAGATATCTTCAAAGATGTCTTTAAAGCGACCATCATATTTCTTAAGAATAGTATTCTTGGTAGATAAGTACAAAGGCCATTTTTTAGTAAGAGCCTGATTGAAGCAAGAACGTGCAAAACCAGCAATACTTTCATCGGTATTGTACATAGCCATTGCTACGCCATCGCCTTTAAAGTTGTACACTTCAAATTCTTGTTTAGAACCATCTTCACCTTCAAATTTAATGGTCAGTTTACCTTTACCTTTAGTTACAAAGTCGGTAGCTCTGTACTGATCTCCAAAAGCATGACGACCAATGCAGATAGGAGCAGTCCAGTTAGGAACCAGTCTTGGTACATTTTTGCACACAATTGGTTCACGGAAAACGGTTCCATCAAGTATATTACGGATAGTGCCATTAGGGCTCTTCCACATTTGTTTCAATTTAAACTCTTCCACTCTCGCTTCATCAGGCGTAATGGTAGCACATTTAATACCTACACCATATTGTTTTATGGCGTTAGCAGCATCCACAGTTACCTGATCGTTGGTTTCATCGCGATATTCCATTCCAAGATCGTAGTACTTGATATCAAGCTCAAGATAAGGTAGAATTAATTTGTCTTTGATGAATTTCCAGATGATTCTTGTCATCTCATCACCATCCAGTTCTACCACCGGATTTGCTACTTTGATTTTCTGTGCCATTAAGTATAATTGTTTTTTGAGTGGCGCAAATGTAACAATTGATGGTTGAATTTGCTAAGAATTTATGAAATAGGGAAATTCCATTGAAAGTAGGGGCATAGGGTCACCAAATGGTGATTGGAAACGATTTAATAAATGAAGTTAGTAAGCCTGAATTAGTACTTCTGTAGGGATATTTAATTTGCTATGTAATTGTCTGATCATTTCTAGTGATAGTTTTCTTTTCTTATTCAGTATTTCACTAGCCCTGCTTCTCACGCCAATAATTTTTGCAAGATCAGTTTGAGAATAATTCAATTGTTCCATTCTAAATTTTATTGCTTCTACTGGGTCGGGCAAGTTAATAGGGAAATGTTCTTTCTCATAGTTGTCCAGCAATATACCCAGTATCTCCAGTTCGTCACCTTCCTTTGATCCTTTTTTAGCATCAAAAATTCTTTCCATTCTATCCAGCGCTTTCTGGTAATCCGCTGCAGATTTAATTGGCTTTATGGTCATGTTATATTTTTTTAGCGTTAACTTTATCGTATTCGGCATGGGTGCCTATAAACCTTACCCAAGCCATTTGATAATCGTAATTTATTTTAATAATTAATCTGTAGTTATTTCCTTTAATATTAAATACTACTCTATTATCCATTAAAATACTTGCACTAGGGTAATCTTCTTTTAATGAATTAGGATCAGTCCATGTAGCATTTGATGCCTCCAGATACCAAGATTTTAATTGTTGTTCGTTATCAGGATGGCGTTCCCAGAAATCTCTTAGTATTTTCTTTGCAATGATTCTCAATTATCTAATTTGCACAAATGTAAGCTAAAGTTCCCAAATTGGGAACTATTTAAATGGAAAGAGTAGACTAATAATTTTTAAGCAGTAACTGAAAGACCAAAGACTTATCGGGATTTATGTTAATTATATTAAACGGTTTAATCCATAAAACTATTAATCAATCTTTTCTCATTATCCCACTAGCACCTTACAGTCTTCTTTTTCTTGCCTGCACTTCCTCTTTGTAGCATCTTTTCTATATACTCCGGAATGTAGGGTGTTTTACAGGCTGTGTCGCCCATATTGATGGTTACTTTTCCAATTCTTTTGCCTGTTTCAATGGCCATGGTAGTAAGGTCGGGTACATAGCCGCCTACAGATATTACAAACATGTTCATGGTATGTTTTACCCTGTTTCTTTCGGTAGGAAGTTCTTTTTCTATTCTTTTCAATAGCTTTTTTAGTTCAGCTTTATCCAGCTGATCATCGGGGGTGAGTGTCAATAGATTGGAGTAGGTAGACCAACCCGAACAGGCTATGTTTTCTTCCTTAGCATCTATCCATTCCAGTGCAAGTTCGTGGCCATATTTACTTTCTGCAGCTATCCAGGCAACGGTAAATTCACTGATCATGTACCAGTATCCGTTTTTAGCCCAGTGTTGTAAATCTTTCTTCGTCATCTGCTGCTCATCAGCAATAAGTCCGGCCAGATACATAGCATCTGAGTTGCCTGTATTGTATAGTTCCAGCGATAAAGCATAATTCTTTTTAACCTTCTTTACAATCTTCTTAAGGTCTTCCACCTTCACGCCATAAAAAGGTTCTTTAGCACCATGTTTAAGAAATATCTTTTTCACCGATTCACTGGAATACGTTTTTAATTCCGCTAAGATTTCTGTTATAGTCATGAGTGTTCGTTTTTTCTGTGAACGAATATAATAATTTGGTTTGAAGAATTTGCTGAAAGCTGTATAGTTTTCTTACAGAATAGTGAAGTGAGCTAAAGTAGCTTTCAATAAAGCGCTGGAAGGAGCGAAGATTGTTAAGATAGGTGAATTAATTTGTAAGGTAGCTATGAAGGTGGTTGCTGGAAGCTATGAAGGGCTTCTTTTTGAATGAAGATTGCTTAGGCAAGATTGAAGATTGCTTAGGTAAGTATGAAGATGCTTAAAAATGAATGAACAAGCTTCTGGCAGCTATGAAGATGTCTTAGGCAGGTGAATTAATTTTGTAGGAAAGTATGAAGATTACTAAATGAGGGTATAATTTAGCTTTAGTATATGAGTGAGTTAAGGGATTTGAAATAAAAACGACATTTTTAATATTGAGCAGAAAAAGAAAAAACCTATAAGGATTTAGAATCCTTATAGGTTTAAGTTTGTTTGTTATGCAGTTATTTGAATTAAACGATAGGCTTTAACTGATAATCTACACTTAAATGTTTAGCTCTTTTAATTTCTACTATTTCTATCTGGGTGATATAACCTGGGGCAGATATTTCGAACTGAATGGTACCTCCCATGAATTTCTCCATTTTAAAATAACCCAATAAATCTGACATAACCATTCTGCCATTATTTAAGTTCTTAATCTGAACATTATTGATTCCGTTTAATGAACCATAGTGGTAAATATGACCATCGAAAATGGTGTGAGTGCTACTATGAACAACCATTAAACCTGATTTGATCGCCTTATAAAAATCTTCGTCGGGTGCCAAACCATCTGGAGAGAAATATTCTGATAATAATCCAAACTGAGTATAATTAGATTTTGTTGGTAGAAACAATCTTTCCATTTCATCTGTGGCTACAATTGATTTTCCTTCAGTATGTTTATTTGTACCTAGAAAATTCTGAAAATCTTTAGCCATTTTTCTGCCTTTATCCAGCAATACCAGTGTAATGTTGTAATCTTTAAAATTAAGATCTTCTAAGTAGCCTTCGATTACTTCGCTAAGTATAACAATATTTGCCTGAAAATTTGGATCTGGGATATCCATTAAATGAGATGCTGATTGTTTAGTGATTTTAGCTAAATCGGCGAAATCGTATTTAATCGCAAACCCAAGTGTAAGACTATTGATATTACCCCAAAATATTGCTGCTTTTAATTTGAGGGAATTCTTTTCTGCTGTGTCATCGGTAGAATCTACCAACTTGTTGATGATAGCATTGTTGATAGCAGTGATGTTTCCTTTAAGTAAAAGTGCTTCATCTTTGATTGGTTTGAAGATGTCTCTTTTAAGATGATTTGCATCAAAAGTTTTGTCTAATCCCAAATAGGAATTTAATAATTCTTGCTGAGCTTGTGTAAGCCCTTTTGAAATTTTCATAATGTTTGTTTTTTATGAATGAATAAAAACTAAACACTACTTTCTAACTTGATTGCGATGTAACCTACGGAATAAGATTGGTATTAGCGTAAGTATTTTTGGGTTTGGACGTAAAGTATTTTTTGAGAAGGTGTTTCTGGAGCGGAAAGTGATTAATTTGGGGTTAAAGAGCAATTTTAGAATATTGTGTTTTGGGGAACAGGTTAATAAAACGCAGAACGCTGAATGCAGAACGCTAAACGCAGAACGCTTAAAGCTTAACGCTGAATGCTAAATGCTGAACGTTGAATGCTGAATGCTAATACAGAATACAAGAGCCTGTTACTTTAAATTTGTATTCTACTGACTCCTATTTTGGTGGATTACTTTAAAATGTATAAGTCTAATTGAATGCAAAACTATTAAAGTTTAAGGGAAATAGAATTAGGGACATTTGGGATTATATGGACTGCAATAAAGTAGCAATTTAAAATTGTATTAAGTGCCGTAGGTACGGACTATTGGTAGAAAAATAATTTGATTATGTTTTTATAGCCCCGTAGGTGGCGAGATAAAAAGTAAAAAGTGGTAAGTAGCTTGAGATTATAATTACAGACAAATAGTATTGGTGGGTTAAACAATTTATATTTGTTGCATACTACCTTTTTAATTATCTATGACTATAGAACAGTACATTGCTAATATAAATAATCGCTATAAGCAAGGAAATGCTACCGAACATACTTTTAGGGGAGATTTGCAAAAGTTAATAGAAAGCCTTGTGCCAGAAGTAAGTGCTACCAATGAACCTAAGAGACAAAAATGTGGTGCCCCCGATTATATATTGACCCGAAAAGATATACCTGTAGGATTTATAGAGGCTAAAGATATTGGCGATAAGGATTTGGAAGGAGCTAAGAAAACAGGTAATAAAGAACAGTTTGACCGATACAAGGCCTCGCTTAACAACCTGATATTTACTGATTATTTAGATTTTCATTTATACCATGAAGGCATATTGGTGACTAAGGTGCAAATAGGGGAACTGACTAATGGTTCTATTGTTGGCATGCCCAATAACTTTTCTTCTTTTAGTAATCTGCTAATAGATTTTTGTAGTAGAAAAAGCCAAACTATTAAGAGTAGTAAACGACTGGCCGAAATGATGGCGGGTAAAGCAAGACTACTTGCTAATGTAATAGAACAAGCACTGGTAAGTGATACGGAAACTGCAGAGGACAGTACCCTTAGAGACCAAATGAATGCATTTAGGGAAATATTGATACATGATATAACCCCAAAAGGATTTGCCGATGTATATGCCCAAACTATTGCTTACGGAATGTTTGCGGCAAGACTACATGACCCAACCTTGAATAATTTTAGCCGACAGGAAGCGGCCGAACTGATACCGAAGAGTAACCCCTTTTTGCGAAAACTGTTTGGCTATATAGCAGGTCCCGATATAGATGATAGAATAAAATGGATAGTAGATGGGCTTGCCGATATTTTTCTGGCTTGCAATGTAGCAGAGTTGCTAAAAGACTTTGGTAAGGCTACTAAGACCGAAGACCCGATAATACATTTTTACGAAACATTTTTGAGCGAGTACGATGCTAGCTTGCGTAAAGCAAGAGGTGTATGGTATACGCCGCAACCTGTAGTAAATTTTATAGTACGTGCTGTAGATGATATACTGAAAACGGAGTTTGATTTGCCACAGGGGCTTGCCGATACGAGTAAGGTAACGGTGAAGATGGATGTGCAGGGGACGGATAAGCGATATGCTGATAATATAAAGAAAGCGGATGTAGAAGTACACCGAGTACAAATACTAGACCCTGCTACTGGTACGGGTACATTTTTGGCAGAGGTGATAAAACAAGTGCATAGCAAGTTTGCAGGACAAAAGGGTATCTGGAGTAATTATGTAGAGAACCAATTGCTACCAAGGCTGAATGGATTTGAGCTGCTGATGGCAAGCTATGCTATGGCGCATTTGCAACTGGATTTGCTATTGAGAGAAACTGGTTTTAAAGCTACCAAAGACCAACGGTTTAAAGTGTTTTTGACTAATAGCCTAGAAGAAAGCCACCCCGATACGGGCACTTTGTTTGCCAACTGGCTGAGTAGTGAGGCGAATGAAGCCAACAGGATTAAAAGGGAAGCGCCTGTAATGTGCATAATAGGTAACCCGCCTTATAGTGGAGAAAGTGCTAATAAAGGTGAGTGGATAATGAAGTTGATGGAAGACTATAAGAAAGAGCCTGGTGGAATAGAGAAACTAAAAGAACAAAATTCTAAATTTATTAACGATGATTATGTAAAGTTTCTACGATTTGGGCAACACTTTATTGAGAAGAATGGTAGTGGGGTTTTGGCTTTTATTAATCCTCATGGGTTTTTGGATAATCCTACTTTTAGGGGAATGCGATGGAATTTATTGAAGACATACGACAAAATTTATACTATTGATTTGCATGGCAACACTAAGAAGAATGAAGTTGCATTAGATGGTAGTTCTGACCAAAATGTATTTGATATTATGCAGGGAGTTTCAATAAATTTATTTATAAAAACTGGTAAAAAGAAATCAAGCGAATTAGGAAAAGTATTTCATTTTGAT
>CAIVPM010000342.1 GCA_903907815.1 uncultured Chitinophagaceae bacterium
TTCTTATTTTCAATAAAAATATAGTTAATAGTGTGTTAATATAGCGTAATTAAATTAAAAACATTTACTTTTTTAAAACCAAATTTTATTATTAAACAGGTCATTTGTAATATAAATACTACAAAAAAACAGTAGTAAATATTTATCCACTTCGTATTAACAAAATGAAATTTTTCTATGTTTAATTCCTTAAAATAGTCCCTACTTTAACTATTTCAGCATATTTCAATCCATTTTTATTTCATTATTTAAGTTTTAATAAATAGTGATTTTCAGTAATTTATCTGTTATAAAAACGCTAAGTAGTATTTTAACTACATTTTTAGTATAATTATGTATAAGTATTTGTATCAAATAATTTCATATTTTTGTTTTTTAATATCCGGTTCAAGTTATAAGTAATCCAATTTCGAAAAATTTAAATGTTCTAAGATGAAATCATTATCCAAATTGATCATTCTATCTATGATGATAGCATTTTCAATAACCGCTTTCAGTCAGAATTTAACTTCTGCAGTTCTTTCAGAAAAAGATCAGCAAATCAGTAACCAATTTAAATCTTTTGCAGGAAAGGATAGAGTAAAACTATTCCAGGATCTGCAACACCTGATAAAGGTTAAAGAAAGTAATATTGGTAAAGGTTCAACTACATCCAAAATGATAGGGGTAAATACTACTACTATCAATGAACTAATGCTTTTGTTAGGTACTCCATCTAAAAAGACAAACGAAAACACATTTTATTACAACTTAAAGGATAATGCAAATTCCTGCAAAGTGATCATTAAAGTTGATAAAGATGGTTTAGTTGTTTTCTGTACCATCAAAGATTGTATCTAGAAAATTTTTTATCCATATTAATATTATTCAGCTGCCTAAATAGGTAGTTGACTTATTTCCTCGTCCATATTTCACAAATGAAAACTATAATTATGAAAAAGTTTTTACAAAGTAGTAAATCCCTTTTAACGGGTTTATTGTTATTTGTTAGCAGTTTAGTGTACTCTCAGGTACAATTTCAGTTACATGGAATTTGTACAAACAATAGTATAGCTACTGGTAGCCCTTTTGTTTATACACTTCAATACAGTGCCAGTAGTTTTACGGTACCTGCTGCTTTAAATACAGTAGCAACAATTGTATTGCCTGAAAATGTTACCCCCACTAACATTTCTCCCTTCAGCAGTTCTATACAATATAATGCTGCAACAGTAAGTGGAGCTAGTTATAATGCTGGTACCAATACTATTACTATAACTTTTGTTAGTCCATTTACAGTAGGTACAACCGGTTCGCTGGATGTTTCATTAAAATATAAAAATGGAACTACTCCTAATGGATATGCTCCAGACATCTGGTCTTCTATAGATGCTTCTAACAACCAGAATCCCGATGGTTCTACAGGGCCTTATAATAGTGATACACTTAGAGTGGTTGCTACCGCTGCTAATAAATTTACTATTGGTAAAAATCTTACAGCGGGTGGTGCAATAAATGATATTAGCATCTTTAAAATTAATATTAATTCAAATGGAGGAAGTACAGGAGGTTTATTATTAAAGAATCCTGTAGTAGTGGATACCTTATTTACCGATGCTGAATTTGTAGAAGCAACTCCATTCAATGGTTCTAATCTACCTGTTTATCATTCTTATGGTAGTTATAGTACTGTTACCTGGACATGGCCTAATCTGGCAAACTCTCCTGCTACAAATGTAGATTACAGTTCTAGTGCTTATATCAGTATTAAATATAAAACACCCACTTATGCTGTTGGGGTAAATGCCTGTAACTATGCCACCATCAATGGTTCTATTCCTACTTTACCAATTGGTATAGGTGCCGATTCTGCTGTAAGTAACAGAAACGGAACCTGTAATGGAATTGATGCTCCTTCTGCCAGTGCAGTTTGTACTGGTGGTGGAATAACTGCTGCTACTGCATGGTGGTTAAATCATCATATTATAAACGGAACTGCCGATAATACCTTTAGTAATGGATGGCATAATAATGGTAATACAGTTTTAGACAGAGTTGAACTTACTTATACTATTGATAAAAGTATAGATGCAAATACAATTTATGTTCGCCCTGTTCACGATGGTTTTGATTCTGCAGCCGCAGCATTAATTACTGTTTCCTATACTACTAATCTTAATAATTCATTTACTACTTTAGGCGCTTATCAGTCTTTAGATATAGCTGCAGGAAATACTCCAAATCATTTTACTCCTTCTCTCGCAGCAAATGAATACCTTGTACAGGTAAAATTTGTGGTTACAGGAGCTTTGCCAATTGGTGGTTATGAAGATCTTACTTATTATGGAGATGCTCGTACCGCTGCCTTGGGCGCAAAAGATGGTTCTGCTATTACTGAAGGAACTACTTATAATCCTGCTAATGTTGGTGATGATGGTACTACTGTTAAAAACCTTTCTGTAGGTAATTATACCTATAATGGTACACAAACGTCTTATAGTAGTTGTGATAATACAGTAGAAATTTTATCTTCAAGACCTGTATTTGGTTATACCGATAAGTCTTATACCAACTCTACAACAGGCGGAAATTACAAAGCAAGTGATACTGTTGATTATCAATTCCATACTTATTTAGGAGGTACTGTAAATGCTACTGGTGTAGTAGTTACAGACGATTTAGATGCAAGATTAAAGTATGTGACTGGTAGCGCAACTTTTGTGGCTGGTAATGTTTCTACTCCAATTACACCAACTGTAACTGGACAACATTTAGAGTTTGATCTTCCTGTATTAACTAATCTAAAAGATTACTATATCCGTTTTAGTGCAATTATTGCAGCTGGTACAATGCCAACTTCTATTGATAACCAAATGGCATTTACTTGTCCTACTACTAATGTATTATTTACTGGTAATACTAATACGTCTACTGTAAATGTTATTAGTGCAGTAGCATTAAGAGTAAAAAAAGGACAAACACCTAATTGTGGTAACAATGTTTCTCAATATTATTACTATCCTACAATTGCTCACACAATACCTGGAGGTCCGGTTAATTATAAAATTACCATAAGTAATCTGGGTAACGTTGTTGCTAAAGATTTTGTAATGATTGATGCGTTTCCATTTATAAGTGATTACAGAGGTTCTCAATGGTTTGCAAATATGGTTGCTCCTCCTGTAGTTAGCGATCCTTTATGTACTGTATATTATACTACAACATCAAATCCTTGTTACATTGATTTAACACCTGCTATTAATCCTCCAAGTTGTAATACTCCTTCCTGGTCTACAACTCCTCCTGCTGATATAACCACCTTAAAGGCTATTAAATTAAGCAGACCTGCTAATTTGAACGTGTTTGATAGTGTGGAAATTTCATGGTCTATGAGAGCACCAGTTGGAGTTCCTTTTGGATATGAAATGAATAACTCTGTAAGTTATCAGGTAACTAGAGCAGATAATAATGTTCAATTACTTCCTGCTACCCCTAATCAGGTAGGTATGGTGGCCGATTGTATTTCTGCTTTGGGTTCTATAGGAAATTATGCTTGGCTTGACCTTAATAAAAATGGTTTACAAGATGAAGCTGCTAATAAAGGACTTAATGGTGTAAAGGTTTATTTGTATGGAGCCGGTGCTGATAATGCAATAGGTGGTGGTGACGATATCTTATTGGATTCATCTATAACAGGTAACGACTTCTCTGGAAAACCTGGTTATTATTTATTCCCTAATTTGAATGATGGAAAATATTATGTAAACTTCCCTACCGTTTACAATCAGAACTTCATAACTAAAACAGTTGATCAAACAGCCAAAACAGATGGTAATTCCGATGTAAATATCAGCACTGGAAACAGCGAACTGGTTACCATTAATATTGCTGCAGGTGGTGTAGATAAAGACAACACTACAATCGATGTTGGCTACTACCCTACTGGAACTTTGGGTAACTATGTATGGTTTGATAATAATGCTGATGGCAATCAGAATGATGGCTATTCGAATGGTATCAATGGGGTAAAAGTTGTTTTATTAAAAGATGACGGAACTGGTACTTATACCCGTTTCGATTCTACTACAACTGCAAATGATGCAAGTGGACATGCAGGTTATTACAATTTCGTTATTGAAAACAGTGGTAACTATATCGTTAATTTCCCAACAACTCATGGTTATGATATCTTAACAACAAGCAATCCTGCTGCTGGCACCGATGGTAACAGTGATGCAGATGGTGGTTCTGGTAATAGCCCGGTTGTGGTAATGGACGTATATAATAATGGACATAATGGTATTGCTAAAAACAATCCAACAATTGATGCAGGTTACCATTGTACTACCGATGCTGGTGTTGATCAAACTACTTGCTCAGGAACAGTTATTACTTTAACTGGAACAAGACCAACTACTGGTACATGGATTTCTTTAGGATCTAATCCTGTAGGAAATACCCTTGGATCAACTTCTGGTGGTGTTGCTTCACTTACTATTCCTTTGGGAGTACATGGTACATTCAGATATATTTACAAATCTGGTTACTGCACCGATACAATGGATGTAGAAGTAATTTCTAAATCGAATGCTGGTATAGATCAGCAATTATGTGGCGGTAAAATTGCTACCTTAACAGGAACTGCTCCTAATAACGGAACATGGACTGCACAAGGAAATAATGCTGCTGGTGCTACTTTAAGTTCTACAATTGGTGGTGTTGCTACTGTTTCATTTACAGAAGCATCTACTGGTAATTATAATTTCATTTATACTTCTCCTGCAGGTTGTACCGATACTATGAAAGTAGCTGTTACACCTAAACCAAATGCAGGAGCTGATCAGGCAATTTGTGCAGGAAGTACTGCTCAATTATCTGGTTTAATATTCCCTACTGGTAACTGGTCTGCAATGGGTGGAAATCCAACAGGTGGAAGTTTAAGTACTACCACTGCTGGTATTGCAACTGTAAGTTATTCAAATGCTGCTGATGGAGACTATAATTATATTTTTACTTCTACTTTCTGTACCGATACAATGAAAGTAACTGTTGTACATCCTTTAGCACCTATTACAGGACCTTATGCTGTTTGTGTAGGTACAAATACTACTTTACATGATGCAACGGCTGGTGGTACATGGAGTTCTTCTAATTCTGCTGTAGCAACTGTTAATCCTACAACAGGTGTTGTTCATGCTGTTGCTGGAGGTTATACCGTAATATCTTATACCGTTCCTGCAAACGCAGCATGTGGTTGTAATATTTACAATTTCCCAATGGTAGTTAATACCTCCCCTTCTTTACAACCAATTAATGGTAGCGCTTTAGTTTGTGTAGGTTCAATGATAACACTTACCAATAATTCTGGTGGTGGTACATGGAGTTCTTCTGATAATTCAATTGCAACTGTAAATAGCAGTGGTAATGTAACAGGAGTAAGTGCAGCCAATAATGTAACTATTTATTATACTGCAACAAATGGTTGTGGCTCTGATGTAAAATCATTTGATATCAAAGTTTGTCAACCTATATCTCCAATTGTAGGAACTACCGATTTCTGTATTGGCAATACTGCTACTTATACAAATGCAACTGCTGGTGGTAACTGGAGTTCATCTAATAATGCAGTAGCAACTGTAAGTAATGCTGGTGTAGTAACTGCTATCAGTGCAGGTTACGCTACTATTTCTTATACAGCGCCTACCGGAACTTCTTGTTGTTCTGATGTTGCTAATGCTTACATTACGGTATTCAACAATCCTTCATTAGTACCTATTGCTGGTCCTGGAACAGTTTGTACCAATCAATGGATTACCTTAACAAATGCCAGCGGTGGTGGACATTGGAGTTCTTCTGATAATAATATTGCAACTGTAAACAGCAGTGGTAATGTTCATGGAATTTCAGCTGGTACAGCAACTATTTCTTATAGTACTACTAATTCTTGTGGAAGTACTTCTCAAACTGCAACTGTAGTAGTTGGTGGATTACCACTTGCTGCAATTCAGGGTAATAATAATATATGTGTTGGAACAACTACTACTTTATCAAATGCAACAGCGGGTGGTTCCTGGTCATCTTCCGATAATAGCATTGCAACAGTTGATAACATGGGTGTTGTTACCGGTATTTCAGCTGGTCATGTAACCATCAGTTATACTGTTTCTGCAAGTGCAGTTTGTGGTACCAATGTGGCTACTTATTATGTATATGTAAATGCAACTCCTTCATTAGCGCCAATAATGGGTGGTGGAGTAGTTTGTGTTGGTTCTTATATTACTTTAATGGATCCTTCTGGTGGCGGTAACTGGAGCTCATCCGACAATTCAGTTGCAACTGTAAATAGTAGCGGTAATGTATTTGGAGTTTCTGCTGGTTCTGCTATCATTACTTACACCGTTAATTATTATTGTGGTGGAGTAATTCATACACTTACTCAAAATACTACTGTCTGGGCTCAGACAGCCTTAGCAAATATTACAGGAAATACTAATTTATGTTCCGGAACGAATACTACTTTCTCTTGTTCTACAGTTGGTGGTACATGGAGTTCTTCCGATAATGTAGTGGCTACCGTAAACAGTTCTACTGGCGATGTACATGCTGTTGGAGTTGGAGTTGCTACTATTACTTATACTGTAAGTGCAGGTAGTGTTTGTGGTTCAAATATCGCTTCTGCTAATGTATATGTAACATCCACTCCGGTTGTTGCTCCAATACTTGGAACTACTACTTTATGTGCCAATACGGTAACCACATTAACTTGTGCAAGTGGTGGTGGAAACTGGAGTTCTTCCGATCATTCTGTAGCTACTATTAATAGTAGCGGTAATGTTCTGGCAGTTTCTGCTGGTACTACTACTATTACGTATACTGCAACCACAACTTGTGGATCTGCTAGTCGCTCTATTACTTTCACTGTATTAGCTTTACCAGCTGCTCCGGTTATTACAGGAAATCTGGTAATCTGTAATGGTGCAACTACCGTATTAACTGCTTCTACTGCAACTAATAATCAATGGTATAAAGATGGAGTAGCTATAAATGGTTCAACTGGTCATACTTTAAATGTTTCACATGCTGGCACTTACAGAGTTACCAATACGGATGTAAATGGTTGTTCTTCTTTGTTAAGCGCTAAAGCTATTGTTAATACTGGTGTTGTATTTGGTTTCTCTATTAATTCAAATTATCAGGAACTAGGTGGAAACAACTTTATTTTCACTTCTGAAACTCCAACAACAGGAAATTCTTACTTATGGGATTTAGGTGATGGAACAATAACAACTGCTGTTAATCCTTCCAGAACTTATGCTGCTGCAGACACTTATGCAGTTAAACAGATAGTAACGGCTTCTAATGGTTGTACAGATAGTTCTACTCAACTGGCTTATGTATTCAGTTGTTGCGTTACGAGTGGTTATTCTGGAGGTGTTGAAAGTAAGAGTCTTGGTAATGTTATCTCTCAAAGATTCATTAATAGAGTTACCTCAAATGCTAGCGAAAAATTGAATTATGCTCAATTGGATAAAGTTGTAGCAATACCTGGATTACATGTGTATGGTTTTGGTGGAAATGTTAGCTTACAAAGCTTATTACCAAGCCAGAGTTCTGTATCAAGTATTCTGGGTGGTAACATAAATGTTTACCCAACTTCTCCTACTGATATTACTAATTTCACAAACGCTTTAGATGTTCAGGCACAGGATTATACAGATAATGCAAAATGTAAAGCAGTTGCCTTTGCTACTAAAACAAGTGGAGTGATTTACAATCATACTAAACCAGTTTGTGATAGATTAAAAGAAGCTGTATTACAGGATATACAAAATGTAACTATTGGTAATGTAAATTTGATCCAATATAAATTACAACAATATAATGGTATAATTGAATATGCTATCAGCTTCACAGCAGGTAAAAACGTTAGCAGTAATTTCTATGAAATTCAGTCTAAATGGTTAACTGAAGATTATTCTGGTCTGGATACTATGTACAACTTCCAGATATGGGGCGTTAATCCTCAGGTAGTAAAAAGTATGGCAGCTGATGTATTAAGTAAACTTAATAACAGCTTACCTTACTATCAGTTAACTTATTCTCCTGTACCTCAGACTTACATTATGAGTCATAGAAGAAATCAAAAGTCACTGGATATTACTATCAACAATAAAACAGCTAATACTACTGCTAGTTTATATGTAACAGATTATCAGAACGAATTAAGTAAAGCATTGCCTTACAGAGTTCTTCCGGTTACTATTAATCCAAATGGAAAGACAATAGTTTCAGTTGATATGGAAGATAAATATCAGGCTGATGTTAAATTGTTTGATGCAAATAATGTACTTGTAAACGATGAAATGTATAGCAATGATGGCCCTTGGGATATCAACTACAATGCATCTAATACGTCTATTCAACAATTCAACATTACTAACGACAATAACACTCTTGCTAACAACGAGTGGAGATTGTTTAGAAATGTTAGTGTTAAGGCTATTACAAGCGATTACGTGTCTGTATATAAATTAATGAAAGCAGCTGCTTTACCTAGAGATATCAGTAAATATTCTGGGCTTAAATTTACAGCCAACGCTGCTGGTGCAAGTGCATTAACCATCACATTTGTGAAGAATTCAATTACGAACTGGAATAATCAATACAGTATCACTATCCCTGCCAAACAAGGAACTCAGGACTATTCAATTAATTTTGCTGATCTGGTTTCTGCAGGAATGAGTACTATTGATGCAAGCGATGTAACTGCTATTACTATTTCTTTTATGGTGAATACTGGAACAAGTACTCAATTGAATGCTACTATCAGTAATGCAAGATTGGTATCTGCAAATGTAACAGTTACACCTACTGTAGAATCTTCCTTTACAGTACAACCTACCTTGGTTACTAATGGTAGTTTCAAATGCATTTTCAATACTTTAAATGCTGAAAAACTAACCTTAAATGTAATTGAAACAGGTTCAGGAAGAGTTATTCATTCAGAAGTATTCAATAGTACTGCAGGTAAAAATATAGCTACAGTTTATTTAAACGAGGCATTACCTAACGCTCATTACATAGTAACACTGAATGGTTCTTCAACTAGATTTGATAATCAAAAAGTAGTTATTATTAAATAGATTTTAATATAACTGTTTTACAAAGAAGGCTTCCCAAAAGGAAGCCTTCTTTATTATACTATAGCCTGTTTATTCTGTATTAAAACAATGTTCTGAATAGAAATTCTACATTTAAATACTATCTGTATCAAATCAATTCACCTATTGAATAAATAGAACAATTTATAATAAATGTATTAGTACAAATATGGGATAAGAACATACTTATTAAGGGCAATTAACTTAAACATAAATTCCCCTACTTTTGAATCTTAAACGAATAACTTACATATATGGAAAGGATTATTGAATGTGTGCCAAATTTTAGTGAAGGAAGAGATAGTTCAATTATAAATCAAATTACTGCTGAAATAACAACTGTAGAAGGTGTAAAACTGCTGAATGTTGATCCAGGAAAGGCAACAAACAGAACAGTTGTTACACTGGTAGGCGAACCAGATAAAGTAATAGAAGCTGCTTTTAGAGCAATTAAAAAAGCAGGCGAATTAATTGATATGCGCAATCATCACGGTGAACATCCAAGAATGGGCGCTACAGATGTTTGTCCGCTAATACCTATTTCTGGTGTTACAATGGAAGAGTGTGCAGCTTATGCTCAACAACTTGCTAAAAGAGTAGGAGAAGAATTAAATATCCCTGCATATTTATACGAACACGCTCAGCCAAATAAGAAACGTAGTAATTTATCCATCATCCGTGCAGGAGAATATGAAGGTTTTGCTGAAAAGATAATATTACCAGAATGGAAGCCCGACTATGGTCCTGCTGTATTTGATGCAAAGAGAGGAGCAACAGTAATAGGTGCCCGAGATTTTCTGGTGGCGTATAATGTAAACCTCAATACCACCAGTACCCGTAGAGCAAACTCCATAGCTTTCGATGTAAGAGAAGCAGGAAGAGTTTTAAGAGAAGGTGATCCTATTAATGGTAAAATTGTTACTGATGAAAATGGCAAAGCCGTTTCAGTTCCAGGTAGTTTAAAATCGGTAAAAGCAATTGGCTGGTTTATTGAAGAATATGGTATTGCTCAGATTTCCATGAACCTTACTAATATTACTATTACACCTTTACATATAGCGTTCGATGAAGTGTGTGCAAGAGCAACAGCAAGAGGCATAAGAGTTACCGGTAGTGAACTGGTAGGATTGGTTCCTTTACAATCTATGCTGGATGCTGGTAGATATTTCTTAAATAAACAACAACGTTCCGAAGGGGTAAGTGATAAAGAACTGATTAGAATAGCCATTAAATCAATGGGACTGGATGAATTATCTCCTTTCAAACCGGAAGAAAGAATTATAGAATACTTATTAAACAGTCCAGCAGATGCTAAGCTGGTAAATATGACCTTAACCGACTTTGCTGATGAAACAGCGAGTGAAAGTCCGGCACCTGGTGGTGGTTCAATAGCTGCCTATGTTGGAGCATTAGGAGCATCGCTTGCTACTATGGTGGCTAATTTATCTTCTCATAAAAAAGGCTGGGACGATCAATGGGAATTGTTTAGTGAGTGGGCTGAAAAAGGACAGGCAA
>CAIVPM010000343.1 GCA_903907815.1 uncultured Chitinophagaceae bacterium
AGTCAGGCAGCTAGCTTCAATGATTCTCCAATGATTGTTGCAAGTGTTATAGCTTGTGCTGCAATGTTCTCTTTAATCCTTTTTAAAAAAGGTGCTAAGAACTTCTAATAAATCTTATTGATTTCAAAATGATTTAAAGCCATTCTGTTATTCAGGATGGCTTTATTATTTATACCCTTCGAAGGATTGCTGCATACATAGTATCGGCACTATGGTTATACCCTTCCAGAATAGTTTGATGTAATAATGTGTAATTAGGGTTTTTATTCTGGAAATAACTTATTACCTCCTCATTCTCCGCTTTTAAACAGGAACAGGTTATATATATTAGGTACCCTTTAGTTTCTACGCTGGTGGCTATATTAGTAATAATTTGTTTTTGACGTTCGGCAAATTCTGCAATAGTATTTTTATTAAACGTACTTAAGTATTCCGGTGTTCTTCCCCAGGTACCACTTCCTGTACAGGGTACATCTGCAATTACTATATCAAACTTATTTTTGGGTAGTGATTTACTATCCAGTGAATTTGCAACAAAAGAAGTGAAATCTTTTATGCCCGCCCTCTTAAACCGTTCCTTTAAATTGGCTATAATAGATGCCCTGATATCAGAAACAGTTAACGATAGATTAGGAATACTATCATTAATCAGGATCGATTTTCCGCCACTGGCAGCGCAGCAATCCCAAACTTTTAAGGCTACACCTTTATTGCTGATATGTTCGAAGATGGTAGCTACTTTCTGAGAGCTATAATCCTGTATTACAATTTCCTCATTTAGTTTCAATATTGTTTCTAAAGATGTAGCATTACTAAATGCTAAACAGTTTTCACCTATCAAATTATATATAATATCAGCTGCTTGTAGTTTATTCAAAACAATAGCTTTCTTCTCCGGTCTTATTCTGGCAAATAATTTAGGCTGAAAAAAATGTTCTTGAATAAAACTATTTACATTTATTCCAGCAGACAATTCGGTAGTAGGAAAGGGGAGGAGGTCTTCTAAATTAAAGGAAGGATATTCCCTTTTTACTATTTCAATTCTATCACTGATTTCAATTGGCCAATCATTTATAAAAGATGCAGCAACAAGTTCTGCTGCATAAATAGGCATCTTATCGTTGCTTAAATAAATAGCCACCAGCATTCTGGTATTAAAGTCTTTATCAGCAATACCATTGCCTAGTCTAAAATAGGTATATGCTATGTGCGTAATAGACTTTCTATCCTTGCTTCCATGCTTTTTATTCTTACTGAAATAGTCCTTTAAATAAACCGAAAATGGCAATGAACTTTTATAGCCATTTATCAGCTTTTCCACTACCAGAATATGTTTATGTATATAACTCATCGGGATAAAAATAAAGAACCTCCCATAAATGAGAGGTTCTTTTTATTTTGAAATAAAATTCTATCGATTTCAGAATAGATTATTTGTACATAATATCATAGTACTCATGTGCCATTCTATTACTGTCAAATTGATGACGAACATCTTTCATTCCAGTCTTTACAATATCTCTCCACTTGTCTTTATTATCATAATAAGCAGGCAGGATTTCTTTTTCTAAGATATCGAATAATTTATCCAGATCATAATCATCCTGAGCTTGCGTACTCATATTATCGTAGTCTGCTTTAGGTACAACAAAAGAGTTTTCTCCATGCTTAGCAAATTCTGGTATCCATCCATCATCAGTAGAGAAGTTAATTGCTGCATTCATAGCAGCTGTCATACCACTGGTACCACTAGCTTCACGAGGTACTCTTGGATTGTTTAACCAAATATCAGCTCCTTGTTTTAATCTGCGGCTAAGGAACAGTTCATATCCTACCAACACAGCAACGTTCTTATAATTTTTACTAAGATGTACAAGATTGTTGAACTGAGAAATTGCAGGATAATCTTGTGGGTAAGGCTTTCCTGCCCAAATAATCTGAACAGGATATTTAGCGTTGTTTATTAGTTTTTCAAAACGCTCTAAATCCCAGGTAAGCATATCTGCACGTTTGTAACCGGCAAATCTTCTTGCCCAAACAATCGTCAATACTTTAGGATCGAATATTTTACCTGTCTGATCAGCAACAATTTCAAATGCTCTTTTCTTTAAATACCATTTTCTATCATCAATTGCCCAGTTATTATCTGCATCAAAATGACGGTATAAAGGCTCATCAGCCCAGTATGTAAAGTTTTGTGCATTGGTAATAGAAGTTATTTCACAAACTCCATCATAATGTCCCCACATTTTACGGCTTACATGACCATGTAGTTCAGATACACCATTTGCTCTGCGCGCAAAACGCAATGCAGCCAATGAATGATTAAACTGATCGTCTTGAATACCTGTAAGTCTTCTTACTTCATCAAGACTTAAGCCACAGAAGTAACTCATTTTCTGACATAAATAAATGTCATGTTTTTCATTACCTGCTTCTTCTGGAGTATGGGTAGTGAAAACAAGTTTTTCTTTTAAGAAGTCTACAGATTTATGCTTGTTCAATAAATAGAAAGCTGCAGATAATCCATGCGCTTCATTTAAATGGTAGTAGTCTGGATTAAAGTTCAACTCATCAATAAGTTTTGCTCCTCCAATACCTAATAGTATAAATTGTGCTACTTTAGTAGAAACATTCGCATCATACAATCTATGTGAAATAGTTTGAGAAACATAATCGTTCTCTGGTAAATCTGTACTTAATAAAAATAAAGGAGCAGACTTAAAGGTTTCAGGATTTAAATAAAATGCTTTAACCCAAACTGGAGAGTCATGAATCATTATCTGAAACTTGATACCAGTATCTTCCAGAAAAGAAGCATTCTTCTCCATCCATGCTGGCTGAAGTGTTTGATCCTGATTTCTGATTTGATCATAATATCCATATTTCCATAATATTCCTATACCTATTAAGTTCTGTTTTATTTCGTAGGCACTTCTTAAATGTGATCCAGATAAAAAACCTAAACCACCACTGTAAATCTTTAATGGCTGGTGTATAGCAAATTCCATAGAGAAATAGGCTACTTTCTTAGAATACTGTTCGTTAGCTTTATACGGGACAGCGTAATTTTTAAAGTCCATAATTTTTAGTTTCGTTATTCAAATGCTTTGCAAATAAATGGGTTTTTAGTAATATGTATTTTTTACACAGTAATAAATCTTAATTTATTTGTGCGCAATTTCGGGATTTAATACTAATAATTTCAATTTATTTTATAACAAAACCCTTACAGACATTGATTTTAAGCAAATCAGCCTGTAAGGGTTTGTAATTTTACCCTGTAGATAATTAAGTGTATAAATTATTTTTCTTCACAGTTACAACTCCACTCTTTATCAAGATCAATGCAAGTAATTACATGATCAACAGTACCACATGGAGCAACAATTATTCTTAGTCTTTCATTGTGTGCTTTACCTTCTACCGCAAAACGTTTATTACAATCATCTGCCTGTAGCTGGCTTTTATCATAATTAATATCACCGTTCTCAATGATACTCTTAATCTCTTGTTCAGTTATATGTCTGCAGTCCATCCGGCAACGTGCATGATGACTATATTGTATAGACTCTGGATGACGATTGAAATGTTCGTCATGACGGTTAGGCAAATTGCACTTACATAGCCAAAAGAAGGCTGCATAAACTGCTGCAATAATTACAAGCTTTTTCATTATAATAAATTTAAAAATATATTGATTTAGCTAGGAGTATCCTTCTGTGATACTGTATTGGATTTTTAAAAATAGGGGACTATAGTTGCTTACTAAGTACCGTTTGCACATTTAAAGATTGTTGTTTCTTCAATTGTAATATTTAAACGAGTTGCAAAATAATTTATTGTATTATTTGAGGTTAAATTTTGAATTTTACTTAGATTGTTTTTATAATTAAATAAATAGATAAGTTGCAAATCAGAATTGCAGAAAGTATTGCACTCTAATTTAATAGCTGAAGTAAATTCCCAAAAGCAGAGCAAGCGCTTTTAGGATAATTGGTATCTATTAATAATTAATGCGAATCAAGGGTTAAAAGTTAGACAATATCATCAATGCTACAGTAATCTTTCC
>CAIVPM010000344.1 GCA_903907815.1 uncultured Chitinophagaceae bacterium
CACCTGCTGCTAACTTACTTTGAGATTTTAAGTTTAGCGTAAAGTTATTACTACCTTTTATTGCTTCAACTTTAGACGTGAAATAGGTTTTACCAACAGCGTCTGATAATTGAAGAACAATTGATTTTGTTTCCTTAACAACCATATTTATCTTAATCAGGCCTTCTGTTGGATTTGGCGTAACTACCCACAATTCTTTATTAATTATATCGATACTGTTGGATACTTTATCCAATGTTACATCATGTGTGATGAAATTGCCATCCAGCGCTTCGATAGAGGTTATATCAGAACTAATCAATATACTTTCACCTTTAATGCTTTTTCTTGGTTTAAATACCATCTCAAACAGAACGGTTCCATCATCGAGGGTTCTTGGTTCATTGTTTGCATCATTCCACAAAAACGATATCTTTCCATCAGCATGTTTAGCATATTCTAAGCCAATAGTATTTCTGGATAATCCAACGAACTCTACTGCATCGTTATTATAATTTAAAGTATACTGTATACCCATCAGATCGGTAAAGTTCTTAACGGTTACTGGTACATGTATTAAACTGCCATTTTCTGATGACATTTCGTTGTATTGCAAATTAACTGGTTTACCATACATTGCTCTACCTGCGGTTGCGCTCCAGTTTACATCACCCAGAATAAATCCAATATAGTTTTGATTGATTTGGTTTGCAGATAAGTTATTGTACTTAATGCTATCCTTGTGAGGGAAAGGATTTGCAGGATCGGTAAATACAAAACTACTGTCGATAAATGCCCATTGTTTATTACCTGTGAATGAAGTGTCTATTCCCAGGATAAGTCGTTTCATGAACACAATATCCAGCGTAGATACTTTACCATCGTTGTTTACATCAGCTGCAATTATCTTATAAGGAGAGCTTAGTATACTCTTCTGTAAAATATGGCTTTGCGTTAATGCAATATCGAGCGTAGTAACCTCTCTTCTGTCTTTATCTCTTTCGGCAAAAGTTCCTCGTCCAAAAGTAGAAGGCGTTACAGTGTAATTACCGCCACTGATGAAATTGATGGAATAAACACCTGCAGCGTTAGAAGTAGCAGAGGAACTGGAAGATCCTGTACCATTGAAAGCTATATCCTTAATATAATATCCTTTTGGATGTTTAATGGTTCCGGATACAGCATATATAGTACTTACCGTAACTGATACACTACCGGTGGCTATACAACTATTATTATTAACAGTGACCTGATATGTGCCCGACATTGCTACAGTGGCAGGCGTAATGACAGGATTCTGAGCTGATGAACTGAACGATAATGGGCCAGTCCATTGGAAGATATTACCAGCTGTGGTAGTAACACTTAGTTTTATAGTATCTCCAATTGCAACTGGCGTATTGGAACTTACCGAAATTACTGGTGTAGGAGTGATAGTAATATTAGCTACATTATGAACACTATCACAACCATAATAACTCCAGGTAGTATCGGTAACGGTGGTACTGTTTTTATAAACAATACCCTTGTAGGTATAAGCGTCACAGCCAGTATAGTAAGTGTTTTTAACAACAGGAACTATCTTGTTTACATTAAGTGTGGTAACGTTATAAATACTGTCACAACCTTTTATACTTTTTATCGTATCTCTAATTACTGTTGTTATTATATAATCTGTTCCGTTGTAGTTTACAACATTACACCCCGTAACATAAAAGTTTTTAGTTACAGCAGTTATTTTAAAGATATTTATTTCTGTAACATTATAAATACTATCGCAACCTCCCTGAGTACTTTTTACGGTATCTCTAACTATTGTTGAATTGGTATAAGTGATACCTTTAAATAACAGACTGTTGCAACCGCTAAGGGTTATGTTTTTAGTAGTTGCTGTTACTTTAAATACTTTGATATTTGTTACATGATACGCACTATCACAACCATACACAGACTTAGCAGTATCTTTTAAAGTAATTGAATTTGCATAAATATTACCATTGTATGTTACACTGTTACAACCACTGTAACTACTATTATATGTAGTAGGAGGTGCACAATAAATAAAGCCCGCAGCTGAACCTGTACCAGCACCAGTAGTAACACTTACATTACCACTTGCACCATTAGCCACTACAGCAGAAATAGTGGTAGCATTAATTACGGTAAATGAACTGGCATTTACGCCGCCAAAGCTAACAATTGAAGCACCAGTAAAGTTGGAACCACTAATAGTTATAGTAGAACCTGTAGTACCATTTAATGGGAAGAAAGAAGAGATGGTTGGTAATGATACTCCCGTATAGGTAAAGCCTGCTAAAGTGGCAGTTCCAGCTGGTGTTGTAACACTTACGCTTCCGGTAGCACCATAACCAACGGTAGCAATAATAGCAGAAGAAGATACTACTGTAAAAGAAGCTGCAGCTACACCACCAAATGAAACAGCTGTTGCACCTGTGAAATTAGCCCCACTAATGATTACTGATTGTCCATTAGTTTGAGCGGTAGGAGTAAAGGAGGTGATTACTGGTTCACCTGTTTGGTTTCTTAATACAGAAACTGAACTTGAGTTAGCATTGGCTACTGCAATATCAGGTTTGCCATCACCATCCAGATCTCCTAATACAACTGAGTAAGGGGCAGATCCTGTTGCATAATTTACTGTTGGATCAAAATTAATATTACCAGAAGAACTTAGATTTCTTAAGTTAGAAACAACATTAGTAGGAGCTGCACCTGCGCATGAAATATCCAGTTTACCATCACCATCCAAATCTGTTAATGCTAAAGCAATTGGAACCGTACCAGTACCTGTATTATAATCAACATGTGTAGCAAAGGAGATATTACCAGAAGAACTTAAATTTCTAAATACAGAAACAGTAGCCACATTGGCATTTCCTGTTACAATATCCAGTTTACCATCCCCATCAATATCACCTACAGCAATAGGATAAGGTGTGCCACCTGATGCAAAAGTTGATTGTGTTGCAAAGTTAATATTACCAACTCCCGAGCTAATATTTCTTAATACAGAGATACTGTTGGAAGTTTGATTAGCTGAAATAATATCTGCTTTGCCATCTCCATCTATATCAGCTATAGTAATTACATTTGGGTGTCCACCTACATTGAAATCAATTTTATTGGCAAAAGAGATGTTACCTGGTGTGCTGGTATTTAAATACACAGAAACAGTAGCACTATAAGAATTAGCGACCACAATATCAGGTTTGCCATCACCGTCAAAGTCGTTTACTGTTACAAAGTTTGGACTGGTACCTGTTGCATAATCAATTTCAGCAGAAAGTGAAAAAGCACCTGCTGTACTGGTATTTCTAAATATACCCACTGTATTTGTACTATAATTTGGTGTAGCAATATCTGGTTTGCCATCTCCATCAAAATCAAAAACACAAACGCCCCAAGGTTTACCACTGGTTGTGAAATTGGTTTTAGCAGCAAATGATATATTGCCTAAAGAACTTATATTTCTTAAAATTGATAATGAGTTAGCGGAAGAATTGGTAACAATTAAATCTATTTTGCCATCACCATCAAAGTCTGTAGATGCCAAAGAGTTAGAACCGGAATCTGCTTTGAAATCTACTTTAGTTTTGAAAGTACTTGTAGAAAAAGCTATTCCACCACCAGCAAATGTTACTACAAATGGGTTGGCAGAGAATGCAGAAAGATTGTTAGTAGTAACTGTAATAGGTTGATAGGTAGCCCCAATCGGAACTGATACTGTTAGAGAGGTAGTGGTAGCAGCACTTACTGTAGCTTTTGCTACTCCAAAGTAAACAGTATTATTGGCAGCGGTACTACTAAAGTTTTTACCTGTTATTGTAACAGTAGTTCCTATCGCTCCAGAAACTGGTGTAAAGGAGGTTATGGTAGGAACAGGTACTATTAATGTGAAGCCAGATAAGCTTGCAGTTCCATTAGGTGTGATAACAGATACGTCGCCAGATGCACCTGTACCTACTGTAGCAATAATAGCAGTGGAAGACACCACTGTGAAAGACGTGGCAGCAACTCCTCCAAAAGTTACCGATGTAGTACCCGTAAAATTGGTTCCGGAAATAATAACGGATGCACCTGGAGCTGCAGAAGTAGGCGTGAAAGATGTAATGGTTGGCTCACCTATCTGGTTTCTTAAAACGCTAAATGTGTTTGCGCCTGTACCAGAAATTATATCTGGTTTACCATCTCCATCTACATCATTTAAGGCTAAATTATAAGTGGAGGTAGCTGGGTAGTTTACGCCGTTATCAAATAGAATATTACCTACAGCACAATTGTTTCTGATGATAGAAACAAAGTTGCCACCAGCACAAGCAGCTGCTACATCTGGTTTCCCATCTCCATCCATATCAGTAATGGATAGTGTTACCGGTGTAGTACTGATTGTATAATCCTGTTTTGTACTGAATGAAGCAATACCAGTTGAACTTAGATTTCTGAATACTGAAATAGTTGCAGCACCACTATTGCCTATAGCAACATCCAGTTTACCATCGCCATCCAAATCGCCAATGGCAATACCTCTTGGGCTTGAACCAGTATTATAATATGTTCTGGCGGCAAAGGAAATTGTTCCATTGGTGCTTGTATTAAGAATAACAGAGAACGTATTGGCATTCTGGTTTACGGAACAGATATCTAATTTACCATCACCATCAATATCCCCTGCAGCGATAGAAATAGGCTGACTACCTATAGCGAAGTCTACTCTTGTGGCAAATGAAATTATACCATTAGCACTGGTGTTTCTAAAGAAGGAAATTGTACTACTTGTCATGTTGGAAGCAGCAATATCTGGCTTACCATCACCATCAAAATCACCAACAACTACTGAGAAAGAATTGCCCAATGAAAGATCAACTCTTGATCCAAGGGAGATATTGCCGACCGTACTATTGTTTTTATATACCGATCCAGTAGTAGATGAAGCGCCGGATGAATAGTTTACATCTACCACATCCAGTTTTCCATCTCCATCAAAGTCGCCTGTTGCAATACCTGCTGGTGCATTTGCAGTTGTATAATCAACATTGGTTGCAAAGCTATTTTTCCCTTTTGTACTGGTATTTCTAAATACAGATAAAGTATTATACGTTAAAGTAGGGGAGCCTTTACCAGAGAGAACATCTGGTTTGCCATCACCATCAATATCAGCGATTGCAATAGCTTCTCCATCCTGCCCATTGGTATAGTTGGTAGCAGTGGCAAAATAGTTGCTGTTAAAAGTAGTTCCACCACCCGCAAAAGTTACATTAAACGATTTTATTGAATATGCTGTAAGTCCACTGGTAGTAACCGTTATTGGTTGATAACCCGTACCTAAAGGAACTGTTACCGTTAATGAAGTGGAAGTAGCAGCAGATACTATTGCTTTTACGGTACCAAAATAAACAATGTTATTAGCAGCCGTACTGCTAAAGTTAGTACCAGTAACTGTTACAGTAGTTCCAATTGCACCTGCTGTAGGAGAGAAAGAAGTAATAGTAGGAATTGGTACAATAAAGGTGAAACCTGCAAGACTTGCATTTCCACTTGGATTGGTAATAGCAACAGCACCTGTAGCACCGTTGCCCACTGTAGCGAGGATAGCTGTAGAGGATACTACTGTGAATGATGCAGCTGCAACTCCACCAAAACTTACTGCAGTTGTACCTGTTAAATTAGCACCCGATATAATAACCGAAATACCTGCAGATGCAGAAGTAGGGGTGAAAGATGTAATGGCAGGTTCTCCCAATTGATTTCTAAAAATAGAGGCAGTATTAGAAGTTGGATTAGCAGAAAGCATATCTGGTTTCCCATCATTATCTACATCACCTAACACAACACTTCTTGGATCGGTGGCTGATGAATAATCTACTTTACTGTCAAAAGATAAGTTGCCTGAGCTACTGGTATTTCTTAATAATGAAATGCTGTTCGAACTGCGGTTTGCAGTAGCAATATCTGGTTTGCCATCACCATCAACATCAGCTATAGATAATCCTGCAGGTGCAGAACCTACTGTAAAATCAACTTTAGCAGCAAAAGACGCAGCACTAAAGGTAGCTCCAACGGTAGTATTGGTATTTCTGAAAACAGAAACAGTTGAACCACTATTACTATTATTAGGAACTATCAAGTCGGGTTTACCATCTCCATCTATATCATGAAGGTCAATGTTATAAGCTCCTGTAGTAGTTGTAAAGTCAACTTTAGAATCGAAAGATAAGTTACCCTGAGTGCTTCTATTGATATATATAGAAACAGAAGGGGTATTATAATTAGCAACGGCAATATCTATTTTGCCATCATTATTTAAATCGGCAAGGGCAACAGCAGTAGGAGCAGTTCCTACTGAATAAGTTACGCCAGCTGCAAAGGAAATATTACCTCTTGAACCGTTATTCAGCAATACAGACATAGTATTTGCATTTGCAGCACCTATAACTAAATCGGGACGGCCATCTCCGTCTATATCACCTACTGCAAAATATTCTGGACCATTGCCTGTTGTATAGTTTACCCCAGTAGCAAAAGAAATATTTCCTATAACACTGGTATTTCTTAAAATAGTTACTGAATTAGAACTTAAATTGGTAACTACCAAATCCAGTTTACCATCACCATCAATATCTACAATTACTACACTACATGGGTACTGTCCGGTATTAATACCAGTAGTAGCTGTAAACGCAAGGGTTTTACCAGATCCTGTATTTCTATAAACGGTAACTAATCCAGTTGAAACAGTATTTACATAAACATAATCTGCTTTACCATCATTATCAAAATCGCCTAATAAAATACTTTGTGGAGCAGTACCAATTGAATAATCCTGATGTGCAGAAAATAGAGCAGCATTTAATGCCGTACCGCCACCAGAGAAAGTAACATCAAAAGATTTTACAGAAGCAGCAGTTAATCCGTTGTTAGTAACCGTAATAGGTAAATAACTTGCTCCTGCCGGAACATTAACAGTAATAGAAGTAGAAGTAGAAGCTGTTGCGATTGCCTTTACAGCACCAAAATAAACAATATTGTTCAACGCAATAGTATTAAAGTTGGTTCCTGTAATAGTAACTGTTGTTCCTATTGGCCCAGCAGTAGGCGTGAAGGAGGTAATTGTAGGCACTGGATAGTTGAAATAAAATCCTGCCATTGACCCTGTACCATTTGGTGTAGTAACTGAAACATTACCTGTAGCCCCATTTCCAACTGTTGCAATAATTGCTGTGGAAGAAACTACCGTGAAAGAAGTTGCTGCTACTCCCCCGAAACTAACCGAGGTTGCGCCAGTGAAGTTTGTTCCTGTAATGATAACAGATGCACCAGCTGCAGCTGAAGTTGGTGTAAAAGCTGTAACAGCAGGTTCGCCAACTTGATTTCTGTATACTGAAACATTGGCTGAACTATTATTAGCTAATATGATATCTGGTCTACCATCTCCATCTAAATCGCCAGCGGTAACACTAAATGCATTATTGGTGCCAGCAGAATAGTTTATGGCAGCTTCTAAAGAAATGTTGCCAGAAGTGCTTAGGTTTCTTAAGAGTGCAATACTTTTATTTGCAAATGTTAATCCTCCATCGGCTGCACAAATATCTGGTTTACCATCTCCATCAATATCAGCAATGGTTAAATAAGTATTGTTTGCACTGGTACCCGTTGCATAATTAACGCCAGAGGAGAAAGTAACTGATCCAATAGAACTTGTATTTCTAAATACGGTTACACCTGAACCTGTTGAGATGCCGACTACCAGTTCTGGTTTACCATCCAAATCTATATCACTAATTAACACAGAATATGGTTGAGTGCCTGTGCTATAATCAGTACCTCTTACAAAAGAAAGATTTCCTGTACCAGAACTGTTATTCCTTAAGGTGCTTACCGTATTACCATAACCATTTGCGGTTGCAATATCCAGTTTGCCATCTCCATCAAGGTCACCTATAGCTATTCCAAATGGAGTATTGCCAACCGTAAATGTTGTTTGTGCTGCAAAGGAAATAGCGCCTGGTGTGGAATTGTTAAGGTATACTGATACAGAGTTACTGGAAGCATTACATACTGCTAAATCTGGTTTTCCATCACCATCCAGATCTCCAACAGCTATATAATAAGGATTAGAACCAGTAGCATAATTCACTTCTGAAGAAAAAGATATATTTCCTATTCCAGAACTTGTATTTCTAATAATGCCAATACTATTATTAGTATGACTAATAAAAGCTATATCTGGTTTTCCATCTCCATCAAGATCGGTAATTACACCACCTAATGGGAATGCACTGGTATTGATATCCTGACGATTGGCAAAACTAATATTTCTAATTGTGCTGGTATTCCTATAAATGTTCAAAGTATTAGATCCTTCAGCCATTAAAATCATATCTGGTTTTCCATCGCCATCTAAATCACATATACTTGGATTGTTGTTGGTACTATTGGTAGCATAATCTACTTTACTACTTAATGTACCTGCACTGAAAGCAATACCACCACCAGCAAAAGTTACTATAAATGGTTTGGCAGATGCCGCAATAAGGTTATTGGTAGTAACCGTAATTGGTAGATAAGTGGCACCATAAGGAACCGTTACTGTTAACGAAGTTGTGGTAGCTGCAGAAACTGTTGCCTTTACAGCGCCAAAGAAAACGGTATTATTCGCAGGTATAGCACTAAAATTGGTACCGGTAATAGTAACCGTTGTTCCTATAGCGCCTGAAGTAGGAGAGAAAGAAGTAATAGTAGGAATAGGGGCAATAAAGGAAAATCCAGGTAAAATAGCAGTACCACTTGGTATGGTAACGGAAACATTGCCCGATGCACCACTGCCAACCGTTGCTATAATGGCGGTAGAAGATACTACCGTGAAAGAGGTAGCAGCAACTCCACCAAAGCTAACAGCAGTAGTGCCTGTAAAGTTTGATCCAGAAATAATAACCGATGCCCCAGCAGCAGCTGAAGTAGGAGTAAAGGAAGTAATGACGGGTTCTCCCTGTTGATTTCTAAAGATAGAAATGTTACTGGAATTACCATTAGCTACTAATATATCAGGTTTGCCATCCCCATCAATATCACCAGTGGAAACTCCATATGGATTTACATTTGTTGTGTAATTTACAGTAGTACTATAAGAGATGTTACCTACTGAGCTGGTATTTCTTAATACAGAGACAACATTTGCTGGAGTTTCATCTGCTACTGCAAAATCAGGTTTGCCATCTCCATCAAAATCGGCTACACTTATTTGAGTAGGGACAGTTGAAGATCCTGTGCTAACATCAACTTTGGTTGCAAAAGAAATACTACCAACAGAGCTGGTGTTTCTTAATAAAGATATAGTTCCAGCAGAACTATTTGCTACTAATAAATCAAATTTTCCATCACCATCTATATCTGCAACAGATACGTAACGAGGTCCAGTTCCTGCTGTAAAATTCCCAACATTAGTAAATGATATATTGCCAACACCTGAGCTGGTATTTCTAAAAACAGTAACAATTGGAGAACCCTGAACTGAAACCACTATGTCAGGTTTACTATCGCCATCTAAGTCAGCTACTGCAGCAACAAATGGTGAGCTGCCAGTAGTATAATCCGTTTTTGCAGTAAAAGATATACTTCCAATGGTAGATAAGTTTCTATACACTGAAATAGTATTACTACCAACATTGCCAACAACAACATCTAATTTGCCATCTCCATCAAAGTCACCAAAAGCAGTTGAGGCTGGGTTTGTACCACTTGTAAAGTCTATTTCAGAAGCTAAAGAAATATTTCCAATACTTGATTTATTTCTAAATATCCCAAAATTTCCTGTACTATAATTTGTAAATGTAATATCAAGTTTACCGTCTCCATCCAGATCGGCATAGTTTAAGCCATAAGGAGAACCTGTAGTAGTAAAATCAATTCTGTTACTTAAAGTAATTGCCCCTTTATTACTTATATTTCTGAAAATTGATAAGCTATTCGAAGTACTTCCATTTGCTACAGTAATATCAGCTTTGCCATCTCCATCTAAGTCAGCAATAGTAGTCTGGCCTGGAGAAGGATTTGTGGTATAATCTATTTTTGAGGTAAATGTACTTGTTGTAAATGCATTTCCTCCACCAGGAAAAGTTACTGTAAATGGAAGAGCTGATAGTGCATTCAGATAATTGGTATTTACTGTTATTGGTTGATAAGTTGCTCCATAAGGAACTGTAACCGTTAAAGACGTTGCAGTAGCTGCAGTTACTGTTGCTCTTACAGCACCAAAGTATACCACGTTGTTTGTAGTAGTGGTACTAAAGTTTGTTCCAGAAATAGTTACAGTAGTACCTATAGGTCCAGACGTAGGCGAAAATGAACTAATGGTAGGAGGGGGAAGTGTTGGTAAAGGGACAAAAGTAAAACCACTGTAAGAAGCTGTACCTGCTGAGTTGGTAACCGTTACATTGCCAGATGCTCCACTACCTACAACGGCAGTAATAGAGGTGGTGCTTACTACGTTAAAAGAAATTGCAGAAACACCTCCAAAACTAACGTCGGTTATTCCAGAAAAATTTGATCCAGTAATACTAACAGTAGTTCCCGGACTACCAGAAGTAGGTGTAAACCCAGTAATGGCTGGTACCGATGCTACATTGGTTGGTTTTACGCCAATGATTGCTGTTTGATTAGCATTAAAAGTATAAGTTGCAGGATTTAATGCATTTAAGTTAAAAAAGCCATTTGCGTATCCTCCCCAGCCCCAGTTGATATGAAACAAATTGCTGGTATCATAGGCGTCTGCTATAAAGCAATGGCCTCCCTGCGATCCTGATCCAGTATAAATTACAGGTCTTAATAAGTTAATTTCATTCTCTAATAAACTAATCCATTGTGCTTCGGCATAATTACTTCTATCCAGTCCTTGAAGGGAGCTACTATATCCAAAATAATTTTTTAATGCATTCTCTGCACAATAAGTAATGGAGCCATTATAGGAAATAACGTATGCACCACTACCACCGGTACTTGCAACACCATAGTCCATATTTACACCTACACCACAATGATACATTAAAGTAGCTACTGCATTTTGCTGAACAGTAGAGGAAGATGCGGTTACGGAAAGTGGCATATTATTCCAGTCGTAAGTAGTATTACCAAAATTGGCCGACTGTACTCCTAAATAAGAATTAGTGTTGGGCGTATATGAATTAGAGCCTGTACCCATAGTAGGGTAGTTCCAGTATTTCATTACTTGCGCCATGGCAGTTGCTACGCAGCCTGTAACGGTTCTGGCAGAGAATTGATTATCGTAAGGACAAAGATTATTATAGTAAGGACTTTGATTCCAGTTAGTTTGTATCAATGGTGTTAAAGAAGAAGTAACTTGCCCTTTGGGTAAAACGGTAGATGTACTTGGGGAAATTAATTCCTGCCATTTGTTTTTGGCCATTAAAGTAGCAGGTGTATTATTGGTAATAATGTAGGTTATTTGTTTGCTATAACCATCCAGCAATTCTTTTAATTGAATCGGTATTTTAGTGATGTCAAAATTACTTTCTGCCGAATAGCCCAGAATAGGACTACAATTATCGTCGGCAGCTACAATTACAAAACCATTTGCATTTTTAGCATTAAATACATAAAAACAAGTTACTGCATTCGAATTCACCTCTTTATAGGCCAAATTTAAACCAGTTACTGCTGTTTTACTAAATGCATTTGCATTGTAGGTTATAAAATTGGAAGCCACTTTTTGGGCTGTAGTTACACTTATTGGGTTAGCCAATAAATGAAACGTTCCCAATAATAACATCCCTAAACTAAGGATCAGTCTTTTCATAATAGTGAGGTTTTTGTTGAAATGCATGATGTAGTTTTTTGTAGTCATTTTAATAAAGTGCCTGTTTTTTATAGATAATGAAGGGCTTACAATATAGAATTAAAAATTCATTAATTCACCCTGATTGAAATAGTAAGATTTATTTTGAATGAGTGTGTTCATCTTTTGAATATGCTGACAATAATTTTCAGGTAGATAAACTAATGATTGATTATTAGTAATTGTAATAGAACTAATGATGGTATTAGTAGGATGGAAGATTAAACAAAAAACAACTCCTGATAAAAGAGATATTGCTTTTTTCATAATTAAAATGTTTTATAAGGTAAGTGCTTACTTATATAGTATAAATAGGCTGTAAATATAAAAGATTTAATATAATATTGGGTTACAAAGACTACAAAAGAGTTGAAATTTTAATATTTTTTAGATAAAATTAA
>CAIVPM010000345.1 GCA_903907815.1 uncultured Chitinophagaceae bacterium
ACTTAGAAAAGAATTTACTAAAAGTATAGAAGGTCTTAGCAATTTCATAGTTGAAGCTCAAAGTTTTGATGCTTTAAAGGAAATTTCTGAAACTAAAGAACCAAGACTATATAGAAAGAAAGAATCTATTTACGATGAGGGTGGCTATCCTAAAGGTGTTTATTTTATAATAAAGGGTAGAGTTAAAACATTTAAACTAAACGAGCAATCTAAAGAGCTTATAACTGACCTTCATACTGATGGAGATTTCTTTGGATACCTTTCGCTTTTAGAAGACAGTAAAAACATTGATTCCGCTACAGCTTTGGAAGATAGCCAGATATGTTTAATACCTAAAGAAGACTTCCATGCTTTAGTATATAGAAACCATGAAGTTTCCAGAAAGTTCATAAAACTGCTTTCTGATAATCTTATTGAAAAAGAAAATCAGTTACTTAAACTTGCTTATAACTCTGTAAGAAAGAAGGTAGCAGATGCGTTATTAAACTTAAATAACACCTACAATAAAGATAATTCAAAAAAATTTGCTATCAGTATTTCCAGAGAAGATCTTGCCAATCTGGCAGGAACTGCAACGGAGAGTACTATCAGAACACTTAGCGACCTTAGAGAAGAAGGGCTGATTGATATTCATCTGAGCAAAATCACCCTTTTAAATATCGAAAAGCTGAAGACAGTACACAATTAGTACTATCTTATCTTTTGCTGGCAATCAGTAAATTTAAATCGGTAAATTTCAGTTCGAATTTCTGACTAATATAAAAGTCGGTTAAGGCGCCGTGGAAAAGATATATACCTTCTCTAAGATAGAAGTTATGCCAGATGAGTTCTTCCACTCCCCCTTCCTCGCCTATTTTCAACAATAAAGGCATTAATACATTACTGATGGCCTGACTTGCAGTACGTGCAAATCCACTGGGGATATTAGGTACACAATAGTGAATTACATTATGCTGTACAAAAGTAGGTTTCTCATGACTGGTTAATTCACTGGTTTCAAAGCAACCACCTCTATCTATTGCTACATCAATAATAATACTGCCCGGACGCATGTCAGCCACCATTCTTTCTGTAACCACTACAGGCGCTCTTCCATATTCATTACTTAAAGCACCTACTGCTACTTCACAGGTTTTTAATTGTTTAGCCAGTATCTTAGGTTCCAGAACACTCGTCCATACTCTATGACCCAGATTATTTTCCAGTTGTTTTAATCTGAAAACATTATTGTCAAAAACTTTTACGCTGGAGCCTAAAGCCAATGCATTTCGGGTAGCACATTCCCCTACAATTCCTGCGCCTATCACTACTACTTTAGTAGGCGGAATACCACTGATACCTCCCAGTAAAACGCCTTTGCCATGATTAAAACTACTAAGGTATTGTCCGGCAATCAGCATCACAGCACTTCCAGCTATTTCGCTCATACTTCTAACAATAGGGTACGATCCACTATCGTCTTTTAAGTTTTCAAAACTGATAGCCGTTATTTTTTTCTCCATCATTTTCTCTACCACTTCTTTCCTTAATGCAGAATGATGTATGGGAGAAATAATCAGTTGATTCATTTGAAGATCAGGAATATCTTCCATTACAACCGGAGCACTCTTTACTATTATAGGACATTTAAAAACTTCGGCTTTATCATATACTATTCTTGCACCCGCTTCGGAATAATCTCTATCAGGAAAGTGACTACCATCGCCAGCATCGTGCTCTACCATTACTTCATGACCATTACTAACTAATACTCCTACAGCATCTGGCGTAAGCGATACCCTGTTCTCCTGAAAAGCAAACTCTTTAGGTATGCCTATACACAATCTGGAACCAACAGGTTTAACATCCAGTTTTTCTTCTAATGTTTCATAATTAAAAGAAGTAGATATGTAAGGTTTAACAGCCATAACAAGTAATTTATATAAAAGTAAAGATATAATATTTTGAAGTAGTCAGATAACTTTAAAGACTATAAACCCTTTATGATAATCTGTCTTGTTTCCGGATCTACAATAATTATTTTAATAAAAAGAGTATTCTCTGGTAATAAATGAGCTGCTTTCTCGGGCCATTCTACAAATATTTTATCGTGATCGTATAATGCATCTTCCACCCCGGTTCTCAAAGCTTCCTCTTCATCTTTTATACGATACCAATCCATATGACAAACCGACAATCCATCAGCAGATTGATACTCATTTATAATAGAAAAAGTGGGACTACTTATTGCATCTTCAATATCGAGTTCTTTGCACACATGACTTATCAGCGTTGTTTTGCCTGCACCCATTGGCGCATCAAAAGCCCATACCGAAAAATCTTTTCCTATAAATAATAATTGCTTGGCAATCTGCGGCAATTCTTTTAAAGTATATATAAACTCCATGCTACTTTAAATTATATTTCATGGTCAATTCATTACAAATTCTTCCAAGGGTAACATCAATTGATTGATACTTAAAATCGGGTAATGCTTTCAACAATTTTTCGTTGTTATAAAAATATTGCTCCATTGCTGTAGTAGCCGTTTCTTTGGTAATCAATGGTGCTTTATCGCCAAACATGGACTTTAGTTTTTCCAATCTCCACACTATGGACGCAATAAATGGAGTTACCTTTTTATAAGGTGGTTTTTTGTTCCATGTAGTTGCAATGGTATAAAATATTTGTTTATACTCCAGGTTATCTGCATTAACAATAAACCGTTGATTTTTAATCTCACTATCCATCAAATAAATCATGGCAGACGCAACATCTACTACATCTACAAACCCATTGATACCGGTAGAATACCAGGCAAATTCATCATAGGCTGTTTTAAATATTTTAGTAGATCCAGCATTCCAGTTGCCTCCTCCTAAAATAATAGATGGATTTACAATAATAGCATCAAGTCCTTCTGCAATTCCCCTCCATACTTCCATTTCTCCATTATGCTTGGACTTGGCATATTCACTATTTTTATCTCCACTATTCCATACTGTATTTTCATCTATTACGGCACTGTTGGGCATTCTGCCAAGTGATGCTACCGAACTTACATGTAACAGCTTTTTAATACCACCACTTAAACATGCATTTACTATATTGGCAGTACCTTCTACATTTATTTTATACAGAATTTCAATATCCTTAGGGCTAAATGAAACAACAGCAGCACAGTGATAAACAGTATCAATACCTTCCAATATTTCTTCCAGAAAAACAGTATCCAGAATATCTCCTTCTACCCATTGAACTATAGGATGAGTATAGGTAGGAGGAGTGGTTCTATACAATGCCTTTACAGTCTTATTTTGTGCAGATAATTGCTTAATAAGTTCTGTACCTAACAATCCGGTTGCGCCAGTTACTAATATCATAATTGTGTTCTGTTACAGGATTTACAAATGCCACTTACTACTACATCTTTTCGTTCTGCAATAAAGCCTTCCGGTAAAACAATAGGAGGAATAATTACATTATCAAGGCAATAGGTTGTACCACATTCGTCACAGATAAAGTGAACATGATTATCATGATGATGCCCATTGCTACAAGTATCTTTACATAAGGCATATAATACTGAATTGTCGGTAGTAGGAATGGTATGAATAATACCTTTTTCTACAAAGGTTTGTAGCGTCCGATAAATGGTTACCCTATCATATTTTTCGTGTGTAGCCTTCTCAATATCGGCATGAGCCAATGCAGCATTGCGCTGGGTAAACAGATCCAGAATAGCAAGCCTGCTATCAGTAACACTTAGTTGATTTCTTCTGAGAATCTCATTGAAAGAATCAGGCATACTTATCTGCATTAATTATTAAATACTCCGTTTACAAAATGGTTCGGTTTCTCTTTCAACAATGACTTAATATCACTGATTAATTTCTCTACCTCATCATCTTTTAATCCATCATAAACTCCTCCCCTTACATTACCATCTCTATCAACCAAAGCAAAGAATTGAGTATGTATAAAATCGTCCTCTATTTTGGTAACGGCTTTTCTTGGATCATCAATGCCGTAGCTATTTCTGGCAGCAGCATACAAACTATCTTTTCTGCCGGTAAGAAATACCCATTGGCGGGTATTTACTTTCATAGAATCGGCATACTGTTTTATAACGGGAACAGAATCTCTTTCAGGATTGCAGGAATGAGACAAAATCATTACATCACTGTTTTCCTTAAATGCATCATAAACCTTACGCATATTATTATTCATTCTTGGACAAATGCCCCTGCAGGTAGTAAAGAAATAGTTTACCACACAAACTTTACCAGCAATATCAAGATTGGTAAACTGTAATCCATCCTGATTGGTAAAAGCGAAATTTTTAACTACGCCCCTTTGCAATAAAGTACTTCGGCTAAGAACGTCTGTTCCTTTAAATAAAAAGTACCAGAAACCTAATATCAGCACTATAAAAAATATACTGTAACCTATTAGTTTTTTCTTCATAATCATCCTAATTCCTGCAAATGTATGATTAGCAATGAATATGGGTAATAACTTATACCGATAAACGAACAATTTATAGCGTAAAACTTAACGGCTGAATAGTATCCAAATCATACATTTGCAGCTATGCGTGAATATTTAAGTGGATTGAATGAGCAACAACTGGCAGCGGTAAGCCATACCACAGGCCCTTTAATGATAGTTGCAGGTGCAGGTAGCGGAAAAACGAAGGTTCTTACCACCCGAATAGCCCATTTAATGGCTAATGGTGTAGATGCTTTTAATATCCTGGCCTTAACTTTTACCAATAAGGCAGCAAAGGAAATGAAAGATCGTATTGAAAGAACTTTGCAAAACTCTGAAGCAAGAAATTTATATATAGGCACTTTCCATAGTGTATTTGCCAAAATATTGCGGTACGAAGCCAGCAAAATTGGTTATCCAAACAACTTTACTATTTATGATACCGATGAAAGCAGAAGTGTAATAAAATCGGTTGTACAGGAAATGGGACTGGATGAAAAACATTACAAACCAAACCTGGTACATAACAGAATTTCGTCGGCAAAAAATGCTTTGATAGGTCCCATGGAATATATGATGGATACCTTTTTACAGCAGGAAGATGCCCGTGCAAATCGTCCGGCAATAGCCAAAATATATGCTGCTTATGCTGCCCGTTGTTTTAAAAGTGGTGCTATGGATTTTGATGATCTTTTATTGAAAATGCATGAGCTATTAAAAACGCATAACGATGCTTTACACAAGTATCAGCACAAGTTTAAATATATAATGATTGATGAGTATCAGGATACCAATCCGGTACAGTATCAGATAACTAAATTGCTGGCAGCAGCACACGAAAATATTTGTGTGGTGGGCGATGATGCTCAAAGTATTTATAGCTTTAGAGGTGCAACAATTGAGAACATATTACAGTTCCAGAAAGACTACGATGATGTGAAAGTTATTAAGCTGGAACAGAACTATAGAAGCACACAAAACATTCTGAATGTTGCTAATAAAGTTATAGGTAATAATAAGAACCAACTACCAAAAGTATTGTGGACAGACAATCAGGTGGGTGAACTAATTAAACTGGTAAGAACAGGTTCGGACAATGATGAAGGTAAGTTTGTTGCCGATACTATTAAGGAACAAAAACTGCGCAATCATTACTATAACAGAGACTTTGCTATTCTATACAGAACCAATGCACAGAGCCGTGCATTTGAGGAAAGTTTGAGAAGAATGGGCATTGCTTATAAAATTTATGGAGGTCTAAGTTTCTACCAGCGAAAGGAGGTAAAAGATATAATTGCTTACCTGCGGATTATTGTAAATCAACAGGATGAAGAAGCGCTGAAAAGAATCATTAATTTCCCTGTAAGAGGAATAGGAAAGACTACTATTGAGAAATGTGTAATATATGCCAACGAGCAAAACATTACTATGTATGAAGTAGTAAGACGTGCTGGCGAATTTGGCTTTAAAGCAGGCACTTTAGAGTCGCTTACCAACTTTACTACCATGATACGTTACTTCCAATCAATGCTGACCGAAAAGAACGCTTATGATGTGGCAGTGCAAGTAGGTAAACATACCAATATTGTTAAGGAATTATTCAACGATAAAACTACCGAAGGTTTACAACGATACGAGAACGTGCAGGAGTTGCTAAACTCTATAAAAGAATGGACTGAATCGCCGGCAAATGAAGATGGTGAACTGGGCGATAAGAGCCTTGGAAGTTATTTACAACAGATAACTTTATTAACCGATGCCGACAAAGATGATGGCAATGATGATGTAGTAAAACTAATGACCATACATGCAGCAAAAGGGTTGGAATTTGGTTGTGTATTTGTAGGTGGTGTAGAAGAAACATTGTTTCCAAGCGCCATGTCTATCAACACCCGTGAAGAGCTGGAAGAAGAGCGTCGTTTATTTTATGTAGCCGTTACCAGAGCAAAGGATAAGTTATGGATAAGCTTTGCTAATTCGAGATATCGCTTTGGTCAGCTGGTACAAAACGAACCAAGTAGATTTTTAGATGAGATGCCTAAAGAATTGTTGGATACTACTCATGCATCCAGTAGTTCCCGCACTATGGGTGGTAGTGGTTTTGGCTCCAGTTTTAGTAGAAATGCCAGCAATAGTTTCTCTATGAATGATGCCGAGCAAGCTGCTAAAAAATATGGCGCCCCACCAGAGAAAAAAGGACCTTCTTTTATTTCTAAAAGTTCTGCAATTCCTAAATTAACAGCCCATGTTCCTTCGGGAAATTTTGAAGCAAGTGATGTTTCGGATATGGAAGCAGGTCAGAGAATAGAGCATCAGAAATTTGGTTTTGGTACTATCAAAAAGATAGACGGCAGTAGCCATAATCCGATGGCTACAATTGAGTTTGAACTAAACGGCGAAAGAAAGATATTATTAAACTATGCTAAGTTGAGAATAGTGAAATAAGAATGATACTATGATCAGATAAACTTAAGTTTCAATAGCTAAATAAGTTTATCTGATTTCTATTTAAGTAGCTGTTCAATTTCCTTACCAATTTTTAAATCTTCCACTTTAATACTCACCAGTCTCCCTTCTTTATCTAAAAGAAATGTTTGTGGTATTTCTTTAATATCAAACATTAAAACAAGGGAATTTTTCCATCCATTTATTTCTGATATATTTATCCAATCCATTTTCTCACTGGATATCCCCTTCAACCATATATCTTTTTTACGATCCAATGATATGGATACTATTTCGAAACCCGATTTATGGTATTTCTCATATAAATTTCTCAATTCAGGAATTGCTTCTCTACAGGATTTACACCATGTGGCCCAGAAATCTAATAATACTACTTTGCCTTTTAAAGTATGAAGACTAAACGTATCTCCATTGGAAGTTGCCTGCTTAAAATCCGGCAAGTAACTGCCAATTTTTCGAAGAGAAAAACTATTAACAAGGTAGTTTAATTCAACGTGATGTTTAATTTCAAGCGATTCATCCAAAGATGAAATACAATCAACGGCCCATTTTTCACCATACAAAGAGCCATAATTTATAACAGATAAATAGGAATTATATAATTTTGGATACTTCTTTATAAAGCCTGCAATGACGTTTGCAGAGTCTGAACCTGCATTCTTTAATGCTCTTTCCAGTTCTTTCATCTTATCCGTTATATAAGAGCCTTTTATACTTTTTATTGTCAAACAACTATGATTTTCATTTGGGAAATTGATATTGAATTCAATTTTTGTATTTGAACTGTCAATATATAATGAAGGTGAAGAAGGACAACGTAAACTATCTGTCTTAAACCAAACATAGGATACATCGGGAAGTTTTCCTTTGAAATTAAAATGTTTATTTTCAACAGTTGTAACAAAGGTGTCTTTACTTGTTATCATTTTAATATTACCAGAATATTCTTTATCCAGATAACCATCAATATTAAATGTAATTTGTTGACTCCAACTAAATAATGGCAGTATTAATAGGAAAGAAATTAATGTTTTCATTTTATTATTTTATATAAGAGGAAGGTCTGTGTTATATTTAATTAAATTTAATTATATTTCATGTTTGCGACTTTCAAAAGCAGTACATTATTTGTCAAATAAAGGCAATTATTTTTCATCTCAACCTTAATATTCATCTTTTTAAGTTGAATTATCATAAAAATAATATTAAGTATATAACATTTTCTATGTTTAGCTTTCTACATTTATTATTAATCAATAGTCCCAAATGCATTAAACATACTATACCTTTACCAATGCCGAATGCCCGGCAACTAATACGGTTTATTAAATGAACAATAAGAATTTCTATATTGTTCTTACCATTTTTTCAGATTACAACGTTGTTCTTTTATATACTAACACGCTGAAAGCATTGCTATTGCTACATTCTTCTATACTTTCCAGAATATACTTACTTCAATCAATAAAAAAAGTAACTACTTCTTCCCTATTAGTAAACACTTATTGTTCGTCTTTAAATAAAGATGCCTTATTAGTAAACACTTATTGTTCATCTTTAATCAACTTCTTTCTAAAAGGAATTGAATTAATCTTAAAAGTAAACACATTTAAATATTCCTTATCCAACTTCATTGAAAAAGTGATTACTAATAAGAAAAAGTCAACTAAAAATCGTATAAAGCCAATATCATGGGGAACTGGAAATATTGATATAAACATTAATATGCGAACCATTTATTTATAAATAAATAATACTATGAGAAAAGCTTTGGTTATTACCAATTATACCGATGAAACTGATGAAGACTTAACAGGAATATCTTCTGCAGTAATTAAGGGCTGTACGAATAATACTAATTTCATTTTTGCAGATAATGAACTAACAGAACTGATGACAGCTAATACCGATTTTGTACATAAAGCAGGGCTGGCAGAAACCGGAAACAAAGCATCTATTTCGCTAAAACGACTTCGATGCGGCCCTTGATGAACTTGATAAAGCCGTTTTGCAGGTGCTCATCGGCCAATTGTTCGGCCAAAATGGGGG
>CAIVPM010000346.1 GCA_903907815.1 uncultured Chitinophagaceae bacterium
AGTTTTTGTTTTACCTCTTCCATCTTCGATTTAATTTATTCGTTAGAAGCATCCAGTTATTTTATCTTTTCTGGTAGCTCAGCAATATTTTTATTAATGTCAATTACCTTCTCTTTTAACACCTCAATATCTTTTGTAACGGCTTCTATCTTTTCGTTCTTTTCCTGCATCCATTCTTCTACTTTCTCGCGGAAACTTTCCGTCCAGGCAGTCTCGTGTTTCTTTTCCAGATCCTCTAATTGTTCTTGCAGTTTTCCTATATAATCCTGTTGATTTTTCACCCTGCTTTCAAAGCGCTCGGCATATTCTTTTTGTCCGAGTAAATACTTTTCCTGTTTTTCTCTGTAAGCTGTCTGATTTTCGAATCTCTTTTCCAGCATGGCCAGAAAGTTCTGTTGATTCTTAACCCATTCAACTCTTTTCTCATCTCTTTCCTTCTTCTTTATCTCCCATTCTTCCTGCCTTTTTTGTTGATCTTCTTTATGGCTTTCCCATGCCTTATTTAAGTCTTCTTTTAAGGCATCAATGCTGGCAAATACTTCGCCTTTATGTTCGCGGGTAATATGGTCTTTATAATGGGTGATAAAGTTTCTTACATCATTCAAAGTAGCCGTTCTTGCCTTCAATGGATACTTCACTTCTTCTGGCTTTTCTATTAAATGCCATGCTGCATGTTCGGTTAATCCTGCTTCGGCAGCAAACTGATTAAAACGATTTACCACAGATGCTACTTCAATAATATCGGTATTGGGATGACAGGCATCCACTACCACACAAAGCTTTTCGGTAATCTCTAAAGAGCGGGTTATCAGCTTTGCTCTATCTTCTCTCTCCTTTGTATACAAACTATCTTCCTGACTCTTGATGAAATTCTTTAAAGCAGCATACTTATCCCATGCTATAGTTCTTCTGTCTTTAGAAGGCCACCTTGGAACTTTAAAGAACTCGAAAGCCTGATTGGATAGCTTTCTAAGCTCCTGAAAATCATTTTTATCTAAAGCAACTTCTTCCGTTTGTTTAGCAATAATAACAGCCATCTGTGCAACAAGCTGTTCTGCTTCTTCTGCAAACTTTTCGTTGGAAGCTTCTACCTCGTTCTCTTTTTCCTTCATCATACTGGTTAGTTGCTGAAACCGGTCGTTGGCAGCATCTCTCATTTCAGCAGTCTCAAATTGAGCTGCTTTAAAGTTCTCAGCTATCTCTTTCTGGCGTTGCCATACTTCTTTAGCAGGGAAAGTTCCTAACCCGAATTCCTGAATAAGTTTACTGAAGGTTTCTAACTTCTTATCAATGTCAATAGCGTTCATCGTTTCTGTTTTCTGTTACAAAAATGTGGGAAATAATTTAGAAACCAAATAGATTATCATTGTTGATAATCAACATTTGCTCCTTTATAGCGAAAATCGGGGAAATTGCAGCAATAATCATTACAATACATTGCCAGCATTTACAAAATTAAATTTAGATAGTTTGTAGGCATATTTTAAATGCGCAATCAAAGGAATTGCCCTTTTTCTATGGCTAAATAAAATAGCCCTGTGCTTAAAAACAAAGCGGAACAACTCCCAGTCTATCTTACCGGCTTCCAGTTTATTATGTGCCTTTACTGTATCTATAAACTGCGCTAAAAAATCTTTCCCTTCATTACTCATTTGCTTAATAGAAGCAAACAATTCGAGCGTTTCCAGTAAGTCTAATGTTTTATTCTTACCAGGATTTACAGTGGTAGCATTAGTCTGATGAAGTCGATGATAAATCAATACCTTATCAACCAAAACAATTGACCCATTACAACAAGCATTTACAGAAAGCCACCAGTCATAAATAATACCTTTGGGGAAAGGAATAATCTTATCTACCAACTCTTTCTTAAACATACAGGTATGGCCAGAAAACTGACTATACAGCAATAGTTTTCTTACATCATCGCCCTCAAAGAAGTTCCAGAGTCTGGTATGATTATACTTCAGTTTACCCTCTATCAACGATACATTTTTGCAATGAGATAATATTGCTGCAGGATTAGCAATTAAAGCTTTTGCCTGCTCACTTATTTTATTGGGTAACCAAACATCATCCTGATCTGCTATAGATATATAATCCCCTTTGGCCAGTTGTATTACTTTCTCGAAATTCTTATTGTACCCTATATTAGTTTCATTTTTATATAAGGTTATGAACTTATGTTTATTCTGCCAGTCAAGCAGTTTTACCCAGGTATCATCGGTAGAACAATCATCTAATATTATCAATTCAAAATGAGGGTAGTCCTGTGCTACAATTGATGTCAATTGTTCATCTAAATAGCTACTGCCATTATAAGTACACATTACAATTGATACCAGCGGCACAGTTGACATATTAGCGTTTTTGATTAATTAGAAGGAGATAAATATTTATTACTCAAATTTATTCTGATAAAGCTTTTTAAGTTTTGCATACTTAACCATGGTTTGATAGGCAACTGAGCTTGCTATAAAAAAACCATCAATACCATCCAGAAATCCAAGTTTAAATATATAGCCATTGATAAAAGCAACCAGTGGATTAATGACAATTTTAAACCATGAAGCTTTCTTACCGGCTTTAAACATTGCTTCGGACTGTATAGTAGTAAACTTATTATTCTGAATAATTACTTCAGAAAGTGAATAGTAACTATAGTGCAGAATATCGCCCTTTAAAATTTGTACATTATTTGTATCCATATCAATTTTCTCATGAATACTCAATGCCCCCCATCGTCCTTTATTTGTATTATATAATCGTAGTTTTTTATCGGGATACCAGGAACCATGTTTTATCCAGTGACCACAAAAACTGGTACACCTGTTCATGATATAAGCATCTGCAATAAATCCTTTCTCCTTTTCCTTGTTGATACTATCCAAAAGTTCGTCGCTTAATGCTTCGTCGGCATCAAGACTAAGTATATATTCAGCATCTGCCTGATTGGCTGCAAAGTTCTTCTGATCGGAATAACCTGTAAATGCTCTCTGTACAAATTTTACATTATATCTTTTGCAGATAGATGCAGTATCATCCTGAGAAAATGAATCTACTACCACAATTTCATCAGCTATACCTTGAACGCTTTTTAAACAGCGTTCAATATTTTTTTCTTCATTAAATGTAATTATGGTAACCGCTAAACTTTTCATTTTTTCATAATTGTATTATAACGTCCAACCAATAATTTAATCTGCAATTATTTGTTTCAACCCTTCTTCAAACTGTTCAATCGTTACTTCATTAATATTCTTATTATACCGTATTATGCTCGCTTTATTTCTTGGTTTCCACCGCACATAATTATCTTCTTCACCCGAATAAAAAGTAAGCAGCTTTTTATTTAACCCATCAGCAATATGCACAATGGCAGTATCTGGAGTAACAACAATTTCAGACTGCGCCACAATTTGAATGCTATAGAAAATACTACTGGTGTCAAAGTACGCTGCTAATGGAACAGAAGGTATCGCTGCAATAAGCTCTTTTACAAAATCTACCACCTTTGGATATACCAGTAATACAATCTGATAATCGGGTAAATTCCTATGAATACACTCAATAATTTTTATACTATTTTCTGTGGTAATATTCCTGCTTCTTGAAGCTCCAAAAAGATTTAAAGCAACTATTTTCTGATGAGAAAATGGAGATAAGAATGTATTGATTTTATCTTTAATATGCTCATCAACAGTAAGTTCGTAAGATCTATCCTGAATGGCAAATCCAATCTCAGAAATCATAGCAGCATAAGCATCTGTTATCCTGCTTTCCCTCTTAGGAATACTCTTATTAAACTGATGGTAATTGTCTTTATCAAACCCAAAGTTTATAGCAGCATTCACCAACCGTATAAAGAACAAATCTCTGTTTCTTAATGTATGCGTTGGGTCAATCAACAGGTCGTAATTTTCTTTACTTAATTGTTTCCCCAGTTTATAAAAAGAAGAATAGCTCCTGTTTTTTAAAACAAAGTATTGATCAATAAATGGATTGTCTTTAAACATATCCAGATTACTATCTACACATACAACATGTATCTGAATATCGGGTCTTTGTTTCTTTATTTCCCTGTAAACAAAAGAGCTGACAATGTAATCGCCAATCTTTCCATCATAGCGAACAAAAAGAACTTTCTTAATTTTATCAATAGCAAAATCACGCCTCCCTTTATGTGCGTCAAGGATTAATTTCCCTGCTTTTAACCGTAGTTTGCGAAAAAAGTTGCTCCACATGTTATTGAAGGTTAATTAATACTAATTTCTATTGAATTATAAATTGATTCAGCCTGAAAATTCAGCAGCTTATTTTGTAATTTTAATTACAATCACTACATTATAATCTATCTCACAGTTGTTCTTAAACAACACTTCTGAAGTAAACTGATGTTGCTCTTCCAGCGATTTTAAACAAGATACCATGTAGTCGTAACCCATATCTTTATGTACGTGGTTTACATTTACTAACTGTCCGGTAGCAGCACATATTTTTTCATATACCTGCTGATCAGGAAAAACCAGAATAATGTTTCCGCCGCTTTTAGTGATCCTTACAAAGTCGCGTAAAATTCTTTTTGTATCCTCAAAATCTTCAATCAGATGACTACTATAAACATAGTCGAAATAATTGTCTTCAACAGGTATTGTTTCACAACTCAAATCACAGGCAATATCTACTTTATCACCCCCCGTTTTACCATAAGGAATCATTAGATCGATACCCAGACAATCTTCTTTTTTTATTTTATCGCCACCAAAGCCTACATCACAACCAAAGCCAATACAATAAGGCAATACCCAGTCTCTTACTTTAGCTGTCTCTGAATTATATTTAGGCTTAATACCTAATAACTATTTAAAATAATTCTTTATAGCTCCCATACAGTTTTATGTTGATTAAATTGTAAATGAATTGTATTAATTTATGATCTTATAATTTTTGTATTCGAACAATCTTTTCCCGGTAAATTTTTCGAAATAAAATAGCAACTTGTTTTTAAACGAGAAGGATTTCTTCGATAAGTCCAGATCCAGATGCCAGTGTTTTTCTGCTAATCTTTTTTGCATAACTGCAGGATGTGTTCCATTGAATTTATCAATGCTATCAAAGCTATCATAATCAAAATCTTCAGGCAGCCTTTCTATAATCTTTTGTACCCCATTATCATCGTACCAGTACTGAATAATGTTTTTTTGTTTATTCACCATTTGCGAAGGGCTTTTTACCCAACCATAATGAAATACAGATGCATCAATCTGTTTCACATTTAATTTACGATCATCTTTTCTAAACCCTTGAGCATCTTTATAAGAATAAATAGATTGATCGTTTCTAACAATACGTACTTCTTTCTGATACCACTTTCTGCTATTGCCTATATAATCGTAGGTTCCAAAGAAATGAGTATAATTAAACAATAAACCTTCTACTTTTTTATTGCCAACATGCTGTTCCATCGCTTTTTTTATAGCAGGTAAATACTTTTCATGAACTGCTTCGTCAGCCTGAATATAAAATGCCCAGTCAGCCTCAGGGTTAATTAGTTTAAATGCTTTATTGGTTTCTACAGCCAATACTTCTCCCCCTTTTCTTAGAGTGTTATCCCAGACTGAATGATGTATTTTAATCTTGTCGCTATTAATATTTTCAATTAACTGCAGGGTCGCATCTTCACTATCCCCTACCAGCACAATCATTTCATCTACAACAGGTAGAATTGAATTAATTGCCTCCAGTATAGGATAATCATTAATTATTGCATTCTTAATAATAGTAAACCCCGAAACAAACATGTATAATAATTATCGGACAAATATATAAATATATAACTAACTGCTTTGATTGCGCTTGTTCATGCCTTATTGCAACCTATGTATTAATAACGCAACTGTCCGTTATATTTCTTGAAAATGATATATTTGTAAAATAAACATAACTAAATGACTGAAATATCTTCTGCAGAAAAGAACTACTATTCCCTCGCAAGATTTGAGATGACTAAATATATACCTTCAAATGCCAACACCATTCTGGATGTAGGTTGCGGCGAAGGTTCATTTGGAGTGTACCTTAAGAAAGAAAATAAAACTGTCTGGGGTGTTGAAATTCATAAAGAGTCTGCTGAAAAAGCACAAACTTGTCTGGATAAAGTACTAATAGGAAGTATTGAGGAAAATTTAGCAAACTTGCCCGACGGTTACTTTGATTGCATCATCTTTAATGATGTTTTAGAACATTTACTGGACCCTGAAATGGTATTAGGCATCATTAAAAATAAACTAACGCCCAACGGAGTAATTGTAAGTTCTATCCCTAATTTCAGATATTGGAAGAACATTTTAAAACTACTCTATACAAGAGACTGGAAATACGAAGATTCAGGAATTTTAGATCGTACACACTTTAGATTTTTTACTTATTTAAGTATTAAAAGAATGTTCACAGATCTGAACTTCGAAATAGTTACACTGGAAGGAATTAATGGTTCAAAATCATTGCGCTTCGATTTATTCAATGCCTTCTTCTTCTTCAAATCCGGCGATGCAAGGTTTCTTCAGTTCGCTTGTGTAGCAAAGAAAAAATAGATCCTGTTTTAGTAGCTTAATGATATTAATATCGCATACTTTCAGATGTATATACTTCAGAATCATTATCAGTATTCAATGTTTCTGCAACTTGTTTAACTATGTGGAATAATATACTTTCCGATATAACAGAGGGCAATATAAGATCGTTGGCAAGATGCATTTCATTAGTCGAAAATGAATTTGATGGTTACCAGCAACTACTACAGTCATTAAATCCACACGATACAAAAGTATTGGGTATTACAGGCCCTCCTGGTGCTGGGAAAAGCACCCTGACTGATGCTTTGATAGAACAGATAATCAACCAGGGTAAAAAGGTGGGGGTATTATGTGTCGATCCTTCTTCTCCTTTCAATTTAGGCGCTCTCCTCGGCGATAGAATACGCATGAGCCGCTGGTACAATCATCCCGATGTATTTATTCGTTCACTGGCTTCCCGTGGTAGCCTTGGTGGGCTACATCCTAAAATATTAGAGATTATTCATATAATGCAATGTTCCAACTTCGACTATATTATTGTTGAAACAGTTGGTGTAGGACAAAGCGAAGTGGAAATAGCCGGATTGGCAGATATTACTATCGTAGTGCTGGTGCCAGAAGCAGGCGATGAAATTCAAACTATGAAAGCTGGTTTGATGGAAGTGGCTGATATTTTTGTAGTAAATAAAGCCGACAGACCCGATGCTGATTTATTTGTCAAAAACTTACAGATGATGGTTGGTGGCAGTCACGATACCTTTACCATTCCAGTAGTAAAAACGGTTGCAAGCAAGCAGGAAGGGCTCGATATCTTATATAAACATATAGAAGAGAAAAGTAGTGTGGTAGAGAACAATGAACGAAAATATTTGTTAATGGCCGAGAAAGCATTTCAGTTGATACAACAACATCGAATGAAAGATATTGATAAGAAGATATTAATGCAGCAGTTAAAAGATGCAGCAACAAAGAATGTGTATCAGTTTATACAATCTTACATTTAAGCAATAATTAAAACAATAATAAAATGAGTTTACCTAAAGTATTTAAAGCATCACCTACTGCTGTTACCGTAGAAAAAGGAAAAACATACGCTTGGTGTACCTGCGGATTAAGCGAAAAGAATCCGCTTTGCGATGGAGCACATAAAGGTATAGACGAGGCCCCTTTTAAGAGCCTTAAATTCACAGCAGAAGAAGATGGCGAACTTTGGTTATGCAATTGTAAGCATACAAAAAATCCTCCTTTCTGCGATGGTAGCCACAACAGTATGTAGTGTTACAGAAAAAGGAACACAAGATACTTCTTTCCTGATGATGTTGTTTTAAGATTTTCTCTTTTATTAGGGCGCATCCCTTCGGGTCAGGCTATCCGTTTGTATCTTTTTTTGCGCCCATATTATAATTCCTCATTTTTTAGGACGCTTGAAATGGGCGCATAAAAAGGATACCACTTCTATCCTTTGCGCTCGCTCATTCTACAAAGCAGTTTACTATTCATAACCCATATTATACCATATTAATAACTACTCCAACTCATCCGAAAGCTCTTTAATTATGATTGAATCCTTCTTCAATCACTTCGATAGCTCTTCCAACTCATTCGCATTCATTTAAAACTACTTCGATATCATCAACAATTATTTCGAACTCATTTATAACTATTTCGATATCACCAAAAACTCATTCGCATTCATTTAAAACCATTTCGACAACACCAATATTTATTTCGTACTCATTTATAATCATATCGACATTACCAAAAATTATTTCGAACTCATTTACAAACATTTCGACATCACCAAGAATTAAAACGTACTCACAAACAACTCATTCGCACTAATTTCATGTTTTTAGTGACTATAATACTTTCAAATCACTAAGAACTATCTGGTAAATTGAATAATAATGTTCTGTATGTTCAATAAATTTTCGCAATACAATACTCAATTATTCATTTCTGCACAATGAGAAACATATTTTACCTAAAAAGTTAATTCATAAATCAGTGTAACCTGTATTTTCGCAACTAAATAATTAAAAAAGTTGAAAAAAATATTACTATCCGCAATACTAATTACTGGCTTTACAGCCTGCGATACTGCTCAGCAATTAATTAATCAGGCTGCTACAGCTTATCAGCAAGGTGGTGCTGTTGGTTTAAGTTCCGAAGAAATTGCTAATGGATTAAAAGAGGCTCTTACTATAGGAACTCAAAATGGAGCCAGCAGATTATCCTCCATTGATGGATTCTTTGCCAATGCTGCACTTAAAATTCTAATGCCTCCCGAAGCAGTTAAAGTAGAAAATACATTAAGAGATTTTGGTATGGGTAGCGTTGTAGATAAAGCCGTTCTTTCTATGAACCGTGCTGCAGAAGATGCCGCTAAATCAGCCGCACCCATATTTGTAAGTGCTATCAAACAAATGACTATTACCGATGCAGTCAATATTTTAAAAGGGGGCAATAATGCAGCTACTAATTATTTTAAAGATAAAACAACTGCTGCCTTAACAGCTGCTTTCCGTCCATCTGTGGAAGCTTCTCTTTCAAAGGTAAATGCTACTAAATACTG
>CAIVPM010000347.1 GCA_903907815.1 uncultured Chitinophagaceae bacterium
CGACAAACGTTATTAAATGCTTGAAACTTCATACTGGCAGGTCGCCCCCCCTTTTTTTTATTTCATAAATCTTATGTTAGTTGCAGTTGTTTGTCTTTCGTGTCAAGTGTTTCAAACGTTTACTGAATTATTATTTTTTTGTTTGTTGTGTTTCGATGATTGTCGGTTGTGTGCACGTAATAAATTCCTTTCGAATACCTGCTTACATCTATTGTTGTCTGTTGGTTGTCAGGTGTTGTTTGATAAATAATTTCTCCCAAAACATTCATCACTTTTATTTCTTCTATTTTCTTTCCTTCGGAAGATATTGTAAAGGTTGATGTTGCAGGGTTAGGGTATATTGTTATATTCATAATTGAAGTTGTTTCAGTGATTGAAACGGTGGAGGAACAATTGGTATTGAAATTAACCCCTGCATCCACATCACTTGTCCAGTTGGTTATAGAATACGCTACACTATCCACTTGAATACAGGTAAGCTGATTGTGCAATGCATTAAAGTATGAGGTAGACATAAAAATGTTATTACCGTTTCTCACATTCAAGGTTGTCAAACTGTCATCTGAACAATTGAATTGTGATAGGGAAATATTAGCTGACAAATCCAATGAGGTGAGTTGAGTAAACTCACACTTTAAAACTTGAAGTCCTGTATTAGCCGCCAGATTTAAACTTGTTATATTATTATATCCGCACCACAGTTGAGTAATTGCTGTATTAGCTGATACGTCCAAAACAGTTAAATCATTTTGTTGACAATACAAATTAACAAGAAGTGTATTAGCAGATAAATTTATACCTGGTATATAATTACGGCTGAAATCCAAATAAGTAAGACTCGTATTGTGTGTTACATCCAAACTAGTTAAATTATTACCCGCACAATTTATATAAGTAAGAGCAGTGTTAGCAGATATATTTAAATTTGTTATGTTATTATTATAGCATAACAAGCCTGTAATATTAACAAACGCCTCAATCCCGGTCATATCAGCTATTAAAAGGTTATTCACACTTATAAAATTAGTGAATGCCACGGCTTCAGATACCTGAATAGCAGTATCACTGTTGGTATTAATAGAAAGGTTGCCAACTAAATGTGCCTTGAAGACAGCGTCAGGAATATATACATTCTGTGCCGTAATACCCAATCCTGCCGAACAGAATATTAAAATTGTAATTGTTTTTTTCATTTTGTTTTTTGATTTTAAATTGTTTCTAAAAGTTTCGTTCGTTGCGATAATGTTCGTTACGCGCGTTCTCACAATTGCAACTAACATATTATTATATGAAGTTGTGAAAGTACTAATTAATTCATTACCAACACCCAAAAAAAATATACGAAGTTTTTGGGCAGGATATGTGAAGTTTTTATAACCCCAATTTATCTAATGGGCTTTGTAATTTACTTATCGTTTTTTTACTTACATGTGTATATAGGGCTGTTGTTTTTATATTGGTATGTCCAAGCAATTCTTTTATTATCATCAAATCGGTGCCTCCTTCTAATAAATGAGTGGCAAAGC
>CAIVPM010000348.1 GCA_903907815.1 uncultured Chitinophagaceae bacterium
AATTATAATAAATAATTTAACGATTAATTTGGTGTAGCGTCTTTTACTTTAATAGACCAATTTTTTACAAATTCTTGTGGTGGATGACTTAAATGTTCAAAAGGTATTGAAGATTGAGGTTTTGAATAACTAATAATTGTAAATTCCTCGTCAGAAATATGTGTATTTGTTTCTGTGAAATAACTTACTAATATTACAATGTCTTTAAAAGTAGCTAATGTAGCACTGTTTTTAATATTACCTCTAACCCAATAACCATCTGTTTTTGTATGTTGAAATAAACTTGGTTGCTGAGTTATGTTTTGTTGAATTGTTTCATTTGATGTTTTTAAGTATTCAGTAGGATTTTGCTTTTCTTTTTCAATCAGATTTGCTCTTAATTTTTCAGGAGAATTTTCTTCTTCTAAAATTCTTTGCTTTTCGGCTTCAGCTTTTTGTAATTCCTCTTTTTGTTTCTCAAAGTTTTTTTGTGTCTCATTTAATGTTGCATTTACAGTTGCCACTTCATCTTTTGATTTATCATAAATAGTGTATGATATAATTACAAAAATAATAATACCTATAATTGCTAAATAATGAAATAAACCGAGTTTAAACTTTTTGTTAGTCTCTGATTTTTTAGCTTCTTCTGTTTCAGGTAATTTAGGTGGTGTAGTAGTATTTTTATCTTTTTCAGTTTTATCTATATCTTCAGTTGATTCCAGCTTTTTAAATGGGGGAGGTTTAACAACAAATAAATCACTTAATTCAGGTAATTTATCAGCAGTTGTCCAATCAGTTAAACCTTCATGCCAGATTGGAGTTTCAGGTTTAATTAGCTTTTCAATTAATTCTAATTTTTCAAATGGTCCTAATTGGTTTTTACCATCATGAATAAAGTAATGTTTCATCTTTGTATTATTTCTTTTTGAATAAATTATTTAAGGCATTAGATCTAAAAGTAGTTATTGAAGTTCTAATAGTTGTCCCCCTATCACTGTCTGGCGCATGTATTACTTGTCTTTCATGCGGTTTAATATTATCAAATTCAATAAATTCTGTTTTATAAACTGCTCCACTTGCAAGTTGCGCATCCTTAACGTATTCAACTTTTACTTTTACTAAATCTATCATATAATTGGTATTGTTAACTACAGGTACATTTACATCACTTATACCACCAATACGTCTTGAACTGTAACTAAATTTATCGATATATACAAGTTTGTCAAAATTCTTTTTTAAATAATTTGACATAGCAGTAATTGCATCTGTTGATATTCTTTTTAAAATAGTAATTGTATTGTTTCTACCCGCTTTTAATGTTAAAGTATAATCAGACAAATCAGCTATAGTAATATCAACTCCAATTGGCGCATCCTTTACTTTAATATTTAATTTATCTCCATTAATTTTCCATTCACCTTCTAATATAGAACCTTTCTCAAAAATATTAAATGAGCCATTCTCAAAATATGACATTGTAACATTTGTATTATCATCAGACCAACTGCCAACAATTTGACTTGATGATATCGTTTTGTTATTTCCAAATTTCAATTTCTCTTTATTATAACCTTTAGCAACAGCGTTTAATCTATCTGCTCTTTTAGGATGGGTTAAAGTTTCTGTTTCACTCAATGAAAGAAAGGCTAATTGAGCTTGTTCAAGAGTAGCCCCAAGCTTAAACAAAGTCTTTCCAGCAAATTCATCAGCTTGAATTTCATTTCGTAAATAAAATTCAGGTTTATTAATCAATTTATTAAAATGAGCTAATGCATAATGACCTAACTCATGCGCCATTATAGTAATTGAAGACCAATCAGTTGAAGATTTATTTCCAATCTTTCTTTCTGTAAATCCAAGTGTTTTTACTTTATTCAAAAAAGCATTATCGTACATAATATAATAAACGCCATCTTTTACAGTTGCTAAACAAGTTCCAACATTTGAACAAGGAACAAGTACATAATTATTTACCAAATCTGCAGCTTCGCAAATTTTATCAAGACAATTGTTTGCCTCTTGATTATCTTTAAACCCTAATTCGTTGCAAATATTTGTATTAATCTTTTTCCCATAAAAATCTACTGATTGTGCATCAATGTTTCCGAAAAAGAATAATAAAAAGATGAGTATAAATTTATCTTTCATATAGCAATAATATTTATAATTTAGGTAGTATTAATCTTTATTGAACATTTACTTTTAAAAACAATGGAGCTATTGATCCTTTAAACCCTTCATTAGTAGCAATTCCCATTTTAAAAGTATTATATAAAAGGAATGATGGATCAATCTGTTCATTTTTAAAATTAGCATTAAACCAACTCCATATATCTCCATTAAATTTCGGAATATCTTTGATAGTTTTATCTAAATTAATTATTCTCTTGTTTGTATAAAAAATACAAAGTATATCTTCTCCTTTTTGGTCAGCTGAATATGCATTCTCTGTATTTTCAGGTAACTCAATAGAAACATTTGATGAAGTAATTAATGGAATATCAACAAATGTATTTTTTGAATTATAATGAAGAGGGAAAAGAATTTCGACAGCTTTATTTGGTTTATAACTAAAAATATAAACATAGCTATCCTTAGTTAAATTATGAGCTCTTAACCTAAAGAAATCATTTAGTTTAATTTTAGAGCTAATGTGATAAAATTTATCTGAACCAAAATAAGGTGTTACAACTTCAAACAATTTGTTACTAACATTTAATTTTGATAGTTCAAAATCACCTTTAATTGGTTGTTTTGGCATATCTTTAAATGATATTGAAAATTGATAGCCAGCTAAACAATATTTACCAAAATTATCATATGAAATTTTAAAGAACCCTTTATTCCCCCAATTAGTCCCCCAAGAATTGATAATCTCAAACTTTTTACTAATATTATCATATCCAATTACACATAAAGCATGCCTTCCTTCATTTGCTTCATAGTCTTTAGGCTGATATTCACCATCATTAGACACTTCTTGAAATGATTTTTTTAATGATAATGAAATTATAACGGGCTTATTAGAATTAAGTGAATTTATTGTAGATAATATTTTTTGAATAGAATTAGCATCATTTCTCCATAAAGTATAATGATCTTTAATTTTAAAATTTATTGCTTTAATATCTTCATTCTGAGTAGGTAAAATTTTACAATCATCAGGATTAAAGTCTTTAAAATCACAATCACCTTTTCTTTGTACTAACTCAATCGCTTTCTCTGTTTCTGCACCAAATTCACAACCTGCAATTTTAATCTGATTATAAATATAAAGTGCAGATTTAGCCTTATTTGTTATATAAATAGTGTTTGTATTATTTTCAGCAATTGCTTGAGAAATTGTCAAAGCTGCATAACCAGTTGCCCATGAACTACAAGAGCCGATATTCCCTTGATTTCCAGGTATAGGGCAGTATTCTTTAAGTGAATATTTATCTTTTTCAGGTTCATTAAATTTTAAAGCAGGTGAGATAGTTTCCATTTTTGCATACTTAGAAGGATTAAATATTAATCCAGTTGTATGTTTTATTTGAGAGTTTGTCTCTTTTAAAAATATAGAGATTAAAAAAATAGAAAATATTGCTTTCTTAATATTAGGTATAATCATATTTCTAAAAATTTGGCTTTATCAGTCAATAGCAATCAAATATAATATTTCTTTAAATTACAAGGACTTCTTCATCAATTTTTAAGCTAACATACTTATCCCATCCTTTATGGTTCATATTTATTTACTTTAAGGATGGGCTGCACCCATCCCTTATATATTTTGCCCTTTCAGGGCTTATTGTCCCTATTTATTAAATGTTCCACCTTAAGAGTTTTTAAAATAATCGGAGTACACTCAACACAATATGCTCCTTTAGCTGTTCTTGTTGCTTCTTTCCGCTCCTCCTTCGCTCTTATCAAAATACCCCACCTTCTGTCGCAAACCACTTTTACTCTTTTAAATTACTCACTTACTCCTAACCTTGTAAGTATTGCTCTTTTGCTTGCCAGATGTGCTCTATTG
>CAIVPM010000349.1 GCA_903907815.1 uncultured Chitinophagaceae bacterium
AATATTAAAAATATTTACACTTATTGTTAACTCAATGTGAATTTGACTTGACTTTTTAAAGCTATTTGAGTGAATTACTTTTTATCTTGGATTATCACCGTTTGCTTTTGAGAGTTTCAATGTTCTTAATATCTACTCTTACTACAAAATAAAGAGAGCCTGCAAATCACTCCACTGAATCCAACACGGAACATCTTACAAAATAATCAGAGTTTCTCTCGGAGCTTCTTGTGGCTGTGCTGTATTCTGTTTCAGCTTGTTGCTGAATTACTGTCTTTGCTCGCGTAGCAAAGCAATGTCTTGTCTCGCAATAAATACACTTTCCCTTTAGACAACAAACTTCATTAATTACATTCAACATTTAAAATTCAACACAATATATTCACTCCGCAAATACCTCAAAATTTAATACTTTACACCTGAAACCCTCCGGCTCTTTCTTTTTTTGCTCCACTAGCACATTTCTTTCAATTACTGGCGTTTTTTTAGTCTACTAGCTTCACGGTTTCAATTACTGGCACATTTCTTTCAATTACTGGCTACTTTTTTCATCCACTATCGTTACGCTTTACTCCACTAATACTTTTCTTTCAGTTACTAGCGCTTTTTTCACGCTACTAGCTCAACGGTTCCCTCTACGGCCAATTATCTCTCAATTACTAGTCAATATACTTTTATTACACCTGCAAATTCTATCTATATCTTATAATTTCAATAACTTCTACATATTTTATTCTTTATTCTTTAGTGTTTATCATACTAGCACTAAGTCTTAATTTCAATTATTTCGCTTTCTTTATATCTTTATGAGGGCTTTTTATTGCAAGGAATTTTATTTTCATTTACGTAAGTTACAACATAGAATTTCTTTTTACCCTTTATAAATACCAAAGTACTATAATCTACTATATACAGTTAACTGTTTCACCCCTCCTACCTTTATATTTGCTGCTTAGAAAATTAAAAGATCCTTCTATATAATAATAAGTATGCTGAACAGACAAGAAACGCCTAACATAGTAAATGCTGTTGATTTTGATTTACAACTAAAACCCTACTGTCATTTTACACTGGATAATGGCATTCCGGTTTATTCTTTAAATGCTGGAGCACAGGAACTAACACAGATCGAGTTTGTGTTTTATGCAGGCAACTGGTTCGAAGAAAAAGGAATAGTAGCAGGCGCAACCAATGTTTTACTGAAGAATGGCACCAAAAATAAATCGGCTTTCGCCATCAATGAAATTGTTGATTTTTATGGAGCACATCTTAGTAGTGGTTGTTACAACGAAACTGCTACGGTTACTTTACATACTTTAAATAAACATCTACCACATCTGTTGCCCTTGGTTGCAGAAGTATTGTCGGAGTCTATATTTCCTGAAGAAGAACTGGCTATTTACAAACAGAATCACAAACAGAAGCTGGAAGTTAACCTTAAGAAATGTGAGTTTGTAGCCGCTAGATTAATAGATGAATATGTATACGGATTCGATCATCCGTATGGTCGTTATTCTTCTACAGTAGATTATGATAATCTGGAAAGAGAGCAGCTGGTACAGTTTTTTAAGCAATACTATACCCATGGTAAATGTATGCTGTTTGTAGCTGGAAAGCTTCCTGCAGATATTGAAGAAAGCCTCAATAAATTCTTTGGCTCTTTGCATTTTAATAATAATGTACTCAATCTAAAGAAGATAGTTCCTGCCGCAGCTGAAGAGAAAAAATATAGAATTACCAATGATGTTAATGGAGTACAGGGCGCTATTAGAATGGCTCGTCCATTCTTTAACCGTCATCATCCCGACTTTATTGGGGTGCAGATACTGAACAACATTTTTGGTGGATTCTTTGGTTCAAGATTAATGGAAAATATCAGAGAAGATAAAGGCTATACTTATGGTATTCATTCTTATTTGCAAAATCATATACATAGTACTGCATGGATGATTAGTACAGAAGCAGGCAGAGATGTATGCGAAGCAACCATTGCAGAAACCTATAAAGAAATGGATTTGCTAAGAAATGAACAGGTAGAAGATGATGAATTGTTCCTGGTAAAGAATTATATGATGGGTAGTCTACTTTCAGATCTAGACGGACCATTTCAATCTATCTCCCGTTGGAAAAATTATATACTCAATGGCATGGAAGCAGATTACTTTAACAAGTCTATCCATACTATTAAAAATATTACACCGAATACCTTGCAGGAACTGGCAAAAAAATATCTTAATCCAGAAGATTTCTACGAACTAGTGGTTATTTAAACTTTTATTATGCAGGCAACAGTCTATAAATCTACCGGCAGCTGGTATATAGTAAAAGATAAAGATGGCTATACCTATAAAGCAAGGCTTAGGGGATCTTTTAAAAAGGAGGGACTCACCTCTACCAATCCAATTGCAGTAGGTGATATAGTAAGAATAGAACTGGAAGATGGCACCGAGAATACTGCTACTATAATAGAAATAGAAGACAGGCACAATTACATCACCCGTATTAGTCCACACAACAAAAACCAACGCCATATAGTAGCCTCCAATCTGGATCAGTGTTTATTGATAGCTACTTTAAGAAACCCTAAGACATCAATGGGTTTCATGGATCGTTTTCTTACAGTGTGTGAAATGTATCATATTCCGCCTATAATTGTATTTAATAAACACGACATCTATCGCGATAAAGAAATGGAATTATATAACTCGCTGAAAGATATATACGAGAATGTGGGATATAAAGTAATGCTATGCAGTTTTCACAACACAGCAGAAATGCAAGCAATTGATGAAGTATTGCATAACAAAAAAACCTTATTCTTTGGTCATAGTGGCGTAGGTAAAACCACCCTGATAAATGTATTGCTGGATATGGAATTAAAAACCAGCGATGTAAGCGACTGGAGTGGTAAAGGTTTGCATACCACCACTTTTGCAGAAATGTACGACCTACCAAACGGCGGTGCTATTATAGATACTCCAGGTATTAGAGAACTTGCTTTGGCCGATACTACCAAAAAAGAACTATCTCATTACTTCCCAGAAATGAGGGCTATATTAAATAACTGTAAGTTCAACGATTGTATGCACTTCAACGATATAGACTGTGCAGTAAAAAGAGCAGTAGAAGAAGGAACAATATCCGAAGAACGTTTTATTAGCTACCTCAATATTCTGGATACTATAGAAAAGGAAACTTACTAAGTAAGATAGGTAATAAACTAAGTACAATTAAAATCACTTTATAGAAAAACAAAAAGCCCCGATTATTAATCGAAGGCTTATCAAATGTTTAAAACGCCAAATGTGAGCGTAATTACTTTTCCTTATTCAGCAGTTGGTGCTGGTGCTGGCTTAACAGCAGCAGGTTTTCCAGTAGCAATTTTGTGTGGTCTGCTAACGCCGAATGAACCTTTAAATCTTTTTCCTTTTGCTGTTTTTTTATCTCCTCTTCCCATGATTAATTAATTACTTTATTTTATGTAAGGGTGCAAAAATAAAAAAACCCCGCATATAGCGAGGTTTTTTTTTGCAGAAGAGATAATTAAATCTTTTCGCTTAAATCTTTACCGGCTTTAAAACGAGCTACTTTCTTAGCTTTAATTTTAATAGCAGCACCAGTTTGAGGATTTCTTCCTACACGCGCAGAACGCTTAGTAACAGAAAAAGTTCCAAATCCTACTAAAGTCACTTTACCACCACCTTTTAAGGTTTTAGTAACCGCTTGAGTAAAAGAATCTAACGTAGCACCAGCCTGTGTTTTGGTAATACCAGCATCTTCGGCAATTTTAGCAATCAATTCAGCTTTGTTCATACAAGAGTGTTTTAATGTAATAAATCAGAACAAATTTATTTCGTTTTACATTCCAACAAAATATTATTCCAACATTTTTTCAACATTTTTTTTTGCAAACCCCTTTGCACAAAGGGTTTTACAATTTTTTAACCATTAAATTAAAATGACGAAAGTCATGTTATTATTAAAAAAGTCAATAACAACAAGGGGTTCAGGCTATCTATACTAGATTTTCAGTTTGATAAAATTGAAATTTATTAGGGCAATAAAAATATCCACCTAAAATGCACATTTTGACAAAATCAATAGTGTTACCCTGTTTTTAAGCAATAAAATCAAGACTTGCAGCATTATTGTACAAATAAAAAAACTGTTTTATATATGTTATGAACATTATTAAACAGCTTTATAAATATAAAAAAGTATTATAGCAACGCTATTGTATTTTTTATTCTGGCAATTGTTTCTTCTTTACCTATTACCGCTGCAATATCAAATACATGAGGGCCAAACTTACCTCCCACCAGCATAATTCTTAATGGTAGCATTAGTTCTCCCGGTTTAATTTGAGCATCAGTAGCAAGTTGTTTAAAATGCGCTTCTAATGATGGGCCATTCCAATCTTCAAAATCAGCTAAAGCAACCGTGTAGTCATTAAAGAACGTTGTTTTATTTTCAGCCCACTTAGTTTGTATAGATGGAGTATCAATAGTTGTTGGTCTATTAAAGAAAAAACCTGCCTGTAATACAAAATCACTGATAAATGTACAACGATCTTTTACCTGGTCTATCACGTTATCAAGGATAGTACTATTTGATTTAATACTATTCTTTTCTAATTCAGCTATCACTAATGGTCTTAAACTATCAACAGATAATTTTTTAATCCATTCATGGTTATACCATTTAGCTTTCTCATAATCAAACTTCGCACCTGGTTTATGAACTCGTTCCAACGAGAAACTTGCTATCAATTCTTCTATAGTAAAAATCTCTTTATCAGTACCATCATTCCAGCCAAGCATAGCCAGCATATTTACAAAAGCTTCAGGAATAAATCCCTTTTCTTTAAAACCAGCATTAATTTCATTAGTTTTAGGATCAATCCAATCCATTGCAAATACCGGGAATCCCAATCGGTCTCCATCCCTTTTACTTAGTTTGCCATTACCATCAGGTTTAAGTATAAGTGGTAAATGAGCCCATTGAGGCATTTTATCAAGACCAAACAAGTATTTCCATAACAAAATATGTACAGGTGCAGAAGGAAGCCATTCTTCCCCTCTAAAGGCGTGACTAATCTCCATAAGGAAATCATCAACTACAACAGCCAGATGATAGGTTGGCATTCCATCAGCTTTCAGCAACACTTTATCGTCCACCTGCGATGTATTAAAACTAACTTCTCCTCTAATCAAATCATTAAAAGAAACAGATTCATCTGTAGGCATATTAATCCTGATAACATGTGCTACATTACTGTCCAACAACTCCTTTACTTCTTCTGCTGATAAAGTCAGGGAATTTTTCAATTCTTTACGAGTCACATTATTGTACTGGAAATTAGGAGATGACTTTCTTTTCTCTTCTAATTCAGCAGCAGTGTCAAAAGCATAATAAGCTTTTCCCTCCTGAACTAATTTATCTGCATATTGCTTGTACAAATCTTTTCTTTCACTTTGACGGTATGGAGCATGAACACCACCATGTTTAGGACTTTCATCAGGAACTATGCCACACCATTCCAAACAATTAAAGATATACTCCTCTGCACCAGCAACAAATCTTGACTGGTCGGTATCTTCAATTCTCAGGATAAACTTACCTCCATGCTTTTTAGCAAATAAGTAATTAAACAAAACCGTTCTTACTCCGCCAAGATGTAGCCCACCAGTAGGAGAAGGGGCAAAACGAACACGCACATTATTGTTACTCATGCCGCAAATATAAAATAATGAGGTTTAACAGCAGTATAGTTACCCATTAAAGTATTTATGAAATAATAAGAAACAGTATTATTGTTTATACAATAACTTACCTAATACAGATATTTTAATTAGTACAGTAACTATATGAATAAAGCCGACACCATTATCCATTAGTATAGTATTAAAATATATTCCCCCCAATCGTTTGCGTAAAAATGTTTCTTATTTTATATGGGTAGTTGCTACTTTTATAATACCATTAGTACTTTAACAGTTACTTTTGCTCATTATAATTCTATTTTTTAAATCTTAACGTATGATACAGAAAAAATTTACTTATCTGTTACTTGCTAGCCTTTTCTTATCGACAGCAATTATTGCTCAATCAAATAGTAATGATTGGGGATGGAACTGGAGAGACAGTTCTAAGATTTCTGCTAAACACATGCCTCAGCAGAAGAAATTTTTAAGAAACGAATTTCCTTATCCAGCAAGGCCTAACAGCAAAATGGAACTAGGTATTAGTTTAGGTTATCCTTTTTTAATGTCTGATATCAGACCAGACTGGAGAGGTGTAAACGACAACCCTTCTATTGGTTTTGGTTTGTCACTAAGAAAAGCTGTTAGTCATACCTGGTCTATCAGAGCAAGCTATAACTATTTAGCTATGTTTGGTCTTGATTGGAAACAACGTGTAGGTGGTCAAAATGTTATGGGATTTTCTATGTGGGATAAAATTTATGCCGGTAAACATTATTACGCGAATTTCAGAAATATCAGCCATAGTCTATCCTTCGATTTAATTTATTCACTCACTGCTCAGGACTATTATAGAGGAAATCCTAAATGGAATGTTTACTTGTTTGGCGGTTATACCTTTATGACCAGTCAGGTAAATATAAACGCTTATCAGGAAAATGGTAAACTATGGAATTTCGATTCTATTGTTTTAGTACCTACCCGTCGTACTTCCGATATTCGTCAGGATTTAAGAACCAGTATGAATGGGTCTTATGAAACCAGCGCTATACCAGCTAATGGAAATAGAGGTAGTGTATTTTTCAAAGACAATTGGGTTGGAAGACATGCAGTTGATCTTGGTTTTGGTGTAGCATATAAGCTAAACAGTAAAATGAATATTGGCTTAGAACAAAAATATACTGATGCTTTTTCTGATGAATTAGATGGTCTTAAAGAAGGTGCAAACGATGATATTATTAGTTACACCAGTGTTCACTTTAACTATAATATTGGTAGTTCTGCTAAGAAAATTGAACCATTGTGGTGGATCAACCCAAGCAATTACTTATACAACGAAGTTAATGAACCAAGACACATGAAACTGCCTAAACAACAGCTTCCTGATGCTGATGGTGATGGTATTACTGATCAGTTTGATCTGGAACCAAACACTCCTAAAGGTGCTGCTGTAGATACTCATGGACGTGCTTTAGATACAGATGGTGATGGCGTTCCTGATTATAAAGATAAAGAATTATTGACTCCTCAATCTTGCTTCCCTGTAAACAATGATGGTGTTGGTGTTTGTCCCGAACCTCCTTGTTGTAGCAAAATCCCTGCACCAGTAAAGGATTCTGTATTTGTAGGTTGTCCTGTAAATAACTTACCAAGTATTCAGTTTAATAATGGAACTAAGCTTTCTGCTAATTCTACAAAATTATTAGAAGCAGTTGCTACCAAACTTAAAGCAAACCCTATTTGTAAAGTAAACGTAATTGGACATCCATTAGCAGATAAATCTTCTCAACAAAAAAGCTGGGAAAGAGTAAATGCTGTTATTAAATACTTAGTAGAAAAACAAGGTATTTCTGAAAGCAGATTTATTTTCTCTTACGACGGTGGTGCTGGTGATAACAATACTATTGATTTACAGGCAACTACTGAAGAAGGACCAAATACAGTTCCTGCTCCTCATCCAAATTTAAAGACTAAAGATTAATATAATCTTCGAGTAGATATTTCAAGAGGTCGTTTGTTTAAAACAAACGACCTCTTATTTTTTTAGTATGCACTTAAAAAACAATTTGAAACAGTGATTCTATTACAAACTTTATAGTCTTTAAACTATTATTGGATATCAAAGTGTAATCTGTGCTCAAAGAAAAAGGCTGATTGAAATTTTACTTTCAATCAGCCTTTGTTTATTATTTCATCTGCTAAATGTATTTGTATTCATTAGCAAATTAGCTAATCAGCACATTATTTCTCTATCCATTCATAGAGGCTAGGAACTCTTCGTTAGATTTAGTTCCTTTCATCCGCTTCATCAATTCATTCATTGCTTCATCGGTATTCATATCTCCTAAGAATAAACGTAAAATATTCATTCTCTTCAACACATCTCTATCCAGCAACAAATCATCTCTACGGGTAGAAGAACCAACAAGGTCTATTGCAGGGAATATACGTTTGTTAGCTAATCTTCTTTCCAGCAACAACTCCATATTACCAGTACCCTTGAACTCTTCAAAGATCACCTCATCCATCTTCGATCCTGTTTCTATAAGCGCAGTAGCTAGTATGGTTAATGACCCTCCATTTTCTATCTTACGTGCAGCACCAAAGAATTGTTTTGGCTTTTGCATTGCATTTGCTTCCACACCACCACTCAATACTTTACCGCTCGATGGTGCTGTTGTATTGTGTGCACGTGCAAGTCTGGTAATTGAATCCAATAGTATTACTACATCATGACCACATTCTACCAGTCTCTTTGCTTTCTGAAGTGCAATAGCAGAAACTTTTACGTGCTTTTCAGCTGGTTCATCAAAGGTAGAAGCAATTACTTCCGCTTTTACACTTCTTTCCATATCGGTAACTTCCTCCGGTCTTTCATCTATCAGTACCACCATCAGATAACACTCAGGATGATTAGCTGCAATTGCATTTGCAACCGCTTTAAGCAACATTGTTTTACCTACTTTAGGTTGCGCTACAATAAGCCCTCTCTGACCTTTACCAATAGGGGTAAATAGATCCATTATACGGGTACTGTAATCGCTTGGAGAAGTAAACAGGTTTAGCTTCTCGTATGGGAACAATGGTGTAAGATAATCAAATGGAACTCTATCTCTTACTTCATCCGGTCTTTTCCCATTGATGGTATCTACCTTTAAAAGTGCAAAATATTTCTCCCCTTCTTTTGGAGGTCTTACTGTTCCACATACAGTATCACCAGTTTTTAAACCAAATAGTTTAATCTGGGATGGGGAAACATATATATCATCAGGAGAAGATAAATAATTGTAATCGCTTGAACGAAGAAATCCGTATCCTTCATTCATCATTTCCAATACACCTTCACTATTTACAATTCCTTCAAATTCAATATTAAATACTGGCTCTCTTTCTTTTTTAACAAAAGGAGCTTTGTATACTGGTTCAGAATAATCCATTTCCGGTTCTGTATAATCTTCTGTAGCAGCTAATATTGCTGAAGCTAATGGCGCAATATCTGCATCCAGTCCAGTAGAATTTATTAATTCCAGGTGCTCTAAATCCAGCTCTTCGTTACCATCATCCACAGGTTGTTTATCGTCTAACTTTTTTGTAAACCTTGGAACAGGAGCTGTATTTTTATTAAAATTCTGAACCTCAGCTTCTGCTATTGGTTCAACTTTTATAGGTTTTATTATTTTTCTTGGTCTTTTTGTAACAGCCGCCGGTTCTTCTTGTTTAATAGGCTCCACTACAGGTTCTGGCTCAGGTGCATTTACAACTTCTGCTTCTTCTACACCCATACTGGTGGTTGTTCTTACAGTTGTTGGCTTTCTGGTTCTTTTCTTTTTGGTTGCATCAGCAGCGTCAGCTCCTTTTACAGCCTGTGTGTCTAATATTTTGTAGATAAGGGCTTGCTTATCTGCACTTTTAGCATCTTTTATTTTTAATTGTTCGGCAATGCTGAGCAACTCTGGCAACAGCATATCATTCAATTGCAAAATGTCGTACATAGTAAATAACTAATATGTTGAATTAATTCTTGCTTTTTTCCTTGATGTTAATATGAAATTATATGGAAAGAAAAAAATGATTTGGAAAGATTGTTAACTGTTGTTCTCAATTGAATATTGATATACAAATCAGCAGATTCCGCTGCAATGTTAGTACAGTTTTTCAAATACACAAATTTTTTCTTTTCTACTAGGTGTAAATAATTACCACAAAGCTATATTTAACAGTAACTGTTGTTATTAGGGTATTTAAACCAATAAATACAAGTATTTAGCGCATTTTAAAACTTAAAGTTATCAGTAATTTCACAACCAATATTTCTTTTAAGGATACCCTGAAACTATAGTTTCTTGCTATTAAACACATTATTAAATAATATTGCACCCAAAGAAGCAAGATGAAAGTTACCGAACATATTAATTCAGCTAAAGATACACTACTCTCTTTTGAGGTTTTACCACCTTTGAAAGGAAAGACAATTACCAGTTTATACGACCATTTAAATCCATTAATGGAATTCAATCCCTCCTGGGTAAATGTTACTTATCACCGAAGCGAATCGATGTTTAAGAAAAAAGCAGATGGTAGTTTTGTAAAGGTAGAAGTGCGTAAAAGACCTGGTACTGTAGGCATTTGTGCTGCCATTATGAATCATTACCAGATAGATGCAATTCCGCATATCATTTGTGGTGGTTTTACGAAGAGAGAAACCGAAGATGCCCTGATAGATCTTAACTTTTTAGGTATAGATAATGTACTGGTTTTACGAGGCGATGCTGCAAAAAACGAAGCGAGCTTTGAACCAGAAAAAGATGGTAACAACTATGCTATTGACTTGTTGAGACAGGTTGGCGGTCTGAATCATGGGATATATATTGACGAAGATATAAGAGATGGTGGCAAAACAAAATTCTGTATAGGAGTTGCAGGTTATCCGGAGAAACATTTTGAAGCACCTAACTTAGAAATAGATTTGAAGTACCTAAAAGAAAAAGTAGATGCAGGTGCTGAATATATCATGACACAAATGTTCTTTGATAATCAAAAGTTTTTCGACTTTGTAAACTCTTGTAAAGAAGCGGGTATCAATGTTCCTATCATTCCAGGATTGAAACCTATTACTACTAAAAAACAATTAACGGTACTTCCAAGAATATTCCACGTAGATATTCCTACCGATTTATCCAATGCCGTTATGAAAGCCAAGACCGATGAAGAGGTAGAACAAGTAGGTACAGAATGGCTGATTCAGCAAAGTAAAGAATTGAAACAATTTGGGGTTCCTGTACTACATTATTACACCCTTGGAAAACCAAAAGTGGTTAGAAATGTTGTTAAGGAAGTTTTTTAATCAATTAGCTAATCGGCTAATTAGCTAATTTGCTAATTGGTACAAAATACAAATAATGCAGAACAATAAGTATGATGCGGTAGTATTGATGAATCTTGGATCACCAGATTCTCCGGATCAAAAAGATGTAAAGAAATACCTGAGTGAATTCCTGATGGATGAAAGAGTGATAGACTATACTTATATCTTTCGTTTTCTGTTGGTAAGAGGCATCATTGTTCCTTTCAGAACAAAGAATTCTGCTCATGCTTATTCCCGTAT
>CAIVPM010000350.1 GCA_903907815.1 uncultured Chitinophagaceae bacterium
GTAATTAAGATTACTTAATTTCAACTTCAGCACCTGCTTCTTTCAGCTTGGTAGCTAATTCGTCAGCTTCTGCTTTAGTTACACCTTCTTTAACTGCTTTAGGAGCGCCATCAACTAATTCTTTAGCTTCTTTCAAGCCAAGACCAGTTAAGTCTTTAACGATCTTAACAACAGTTAATTTGCTAGCACCACCGCTAACTAAAATAACGTCGAAAGCAGTTTTCTCTTCAACAGCTGCAGCACCACCACCGTCGCCGGCTGATACTACTACTGCAGCAGCAGCTGGCTCGATACCATACTCTGCTTTTAATACGTCTGCTAACTCTTGAACATCTTTTACTGTTAAGCTTACTAATTGTTCAGCTAATGCTTTAATGTCTGCCATAATATGTAATTTTTAAAAAACCGCCTTCATTGCTAAGGCTCCGGCGGAGTGTTATGGAAAAAATTTGTCTCCAATTAACCCTGGAGACTTTAGGTTTTTATTTTATAGTATTTACTATGCTTCTGGAGCAGCTTCTGCAGCTGGTGCTTCTGGAGTAGCTTCGGCAGCAGGTGCTTCGGCAACAACTTCAGCAACTGGAGCAGCTTCTTCAACTGGTGCAGCAACCGCTTCTACAGCTGCAGGTATAACTGGCTCAATTCCATTAGCTAAGTTCTCGTGATGGTGCAATAAAGCAGCAATTACACGTTTAGCAGGAGATTGTAATAAGCCAATTACTTCACCAATCAATTCATTCTTAGTCTTGATCTTAGTAAGACTTACTAAGGTTTCGTCGCCTACGAATACATCGCCATTGATGAAAGCAGCTTTCAAAGTAGGTTTAGTACCGTTGTTAGCTTTTCTGAAAGAAGAAAGAATCAAAGCTGGTTCTTTCGGATTTTCAGAGAATAACAAAGCAGTTACCTGATGTAAAGAATCGTATACACCTGAATATTTTTCAGCGTCAATAGATTCTAAAGCTTTTCTGATTAAAGTGTTTTTAGCCACTTTAACTTCCACTTGTTTATCGAAACAAGCTTTTCTTAATTTACCAATCTGAGCAACAGTTAATGTTTCAGTATCGGTGATATAAAAATTGTTGTATTGACCAAATTTACCTTTCAATACTTCAATTACTTCATTCTTTTGTTCTTTTGTCATAACTAAAATTTATTTAAAACCCGGGTCATTTTCGTCAGCGACGAATCACCAGGATTTAGTTAATTAATGGTTTTGTATCCAATGCAAGACCCGGACTCATACTGGTAGCAATACTGATTCCCTTTACATAAGTACCCTTAGAGGCAGAAGGTTTCAATTTTACGATAGCATGAATAAGTTCGGTGCTGTTAGCAGTAATCTTATCAGAAGTGAAAGAAACACGACCTATAGAGGCGTGAACGATACCAGTTTTATCTACTTTAAAGGCAATTTTACCACCTTTAACTTCATTAATTGCACCTGCAACATCGTTGGTAACAGTACCAGTTTTAGGATTCGGCATTAAGTTACGTGGTCCTAATACTTTACCTAATTTACCAATTTTAGGCATTACTGATGGAGTAGCGATGATAACATCAACATCAACCCATCCGCCTTCAATTTTAGTTACAAATTCATCTAAACCTACATAGTCAGCACCAGCAGCCTTAGCTTCTTCTACCTTTTCAGGAGGACAAAGTACTAATACTCTTTTGGTTTTACCTGTACCATGTGGTAATATTACTGTACCACGCACTTGCTGGTCAGCTTTCTTAGGGTCAACGCCCAATCTTATGTGTAAATCTACTGAACTGTCAAATTTAGTACAGTTGATTTCTTTTAATAGATTAGCAGCTTCTTTAATGGAATAAAATTTATTTTTATCCACCTTAGCGTTTGCAATCTTTCTTTTTTTAGTTAATGCCATTGTTTTAACAATTAAAGGTGAATAAATTAATTTTCCCAAGGGGCTTTACCGTCAACAGTTATACCCATACTACGTGCAGTACCAGCCACCATTTTCATAGCGCTTTCTACTGTAAAGCAGTTCAAATCAGGCATTTTATCTTTAGCGATCGCTTCTACCTGATCCCAAGATACTTTACCCACTTTAGAACGGTTACTTTCTTTACTACCAGATTTTAAACCTGCTGCTTCCAATAACTGGATAGGAGCTGGTGCTGTTTTGATAGCAAACTCGAACGTTTTGTCGGAGAAAACTGTAATAATAACTGGAACAACTTTTCCAATCTTGTCTTGAGTTCTTGCATTGAATTGTTTGCAAAACTCCATAATGTTCAAACCTTTCGAACCCAAAGCCGGACCTACTGGAGGAGCTGGGTTGGCTTGACCGCCTTTTACCTGCAACTTAACGTAGCCTGTAATTTCTTTTGCCATTGTTTAAAATTTTATTGGTGATAACGTTCCGACAATTGCCGAAACTCCCAAGACCACATTTTACTGTGGACAAACTTTACTCTATCATATAGAAAGAACTAAATTTGGGAGTGCAAATGTAGGAGATATATTTATCTGACCAAATTTTTTAGCTTAAAAAGCAATATTCAACCTATTTCAAGCCCTATAATCCCCTAATATGGACTATTTATCTACAATTTTCCCTTTTACTTTCTACATTTTAACTAACCCATTACTTTTACGCCCATTATGACAATATTAGACGGCAAAGTTGCATCAGCTTCGGTAAGAGAATCCTTAAAAAAGAGTGTAGTACTTATTCTTCAATCTGGAGGCAGAAAGCCACATCTTGCTGCAATATTAGTGGGAAACGATGGTGGTAGCGAAACCTATGTAGCGAGTAAAGTAAAAAACTGTGAAGAAATTGGTTTTGAATCTACCCTCATCCGTTTTCATGAATCTATTGAGGAATCCATTTTAATGGATGAAATAAACCAACTAAATAACGACCCTTTGGTAGATGGCATACTTGTTCAGCTTCCTTTACCTAAACATTTAAATGCCGATAGAGTAATTGAAGCAATTAATCCTGATAAAGATGTGGATGGCTTCCACCCTACCAACGTTGGTAAACTGGTGCAAGGATTAGATACGTTTATTTCCGCTACTCCTTATGGCATTATGTTGATGCTGGAATACTA
>CAIVPM010000351.1 GCA_903907815.1 uncultured Chitinophagaceae bacterium
AAACTAAAGACTAAAAAAGAGAAACTAAAGAATACATTTAATAAGAAGTCCCCCTCTATTATTCCTGTACATTATTAATATGTTTGAAGTGATGCGCAATAGCCCTTCATCACATTCGGCAATTACCTTAATTCTTCTTTCCCCTATTTTTGCCTTATTAATATTTACTATTTAATTTAAAATATATGCCAGGATTTGAATTTTTTGGAGAAGAAGAAAGGAAGGAAGTAAACGAAGTACTGGAAACAGGAATACTAATGCGCTATGGTTTTGATGCTGCCCGTAAAGGACGCTGGAAAGCCAAGGAACTGGAACAGGAAATAAATAAAACATTCGGTAGCAAATATGCTCAGCTAACTAGTAGTGGCACTGCTGCGCTTACTACGGCTATGTCTGCTTTAGGTATTGGCTATGGCGATGAGGTGATAATGCCTGCCTTTACTTTTGTAGCCAGTTTTGAAGCGGTACTTAGTGTAGGTGCTGTACCGGTATTAGTAGATATAGATAGAACTTTAACGCTTAGTCCGGCTGCAGTAAGGGCTGCTATTACGCCCAAAACCAAGTGCGTAATGCCGGTGCATATGTGCGGTAGTATGGCGGACCTGGATGCACTAAAAGCAATTTGTGCAGAACATAAATTATTATTACTGGAAGATGCTTGTCAGAGTATTGGCGGTACTTATAAAGGAAAATCGCTGGGTACTATTGGCGATGCAGGGACTTTTAGTTTCGACTTTGTAAAAACAATTACCTGTGCCGAAGGAGGTGTGGTAATGACCAACTCTGAAGCGGTATATACTATGTGCGATGGCTTTACGGATCATGGTCACGATCATCTTGGGGTAGATAGAGGTGCGGATTTACATCCTTTTATCGGCTACAATTATCGTATCAGCGAGCTGCATGCAGCAGTGGGTCTGGCACAGATAAAGAAGCTGGATACTTTCCTGGCTATTCAGAAAAAAACACATGCTACTTTAAAAGGTATTCTATCAACAGTTCCGGAAGTTTCGTTTAGAGAAATACCTGATGAAAACGGTGATAGCTGTTCTTTTGTTAGCTGGTTCCTTCCTACCGAAGAACTTACTAAAGGCGTAATAGCCGAGCTGAAAGCACAAGGAATACTGGGTGGTAACTTCTACTGGTTTGATAATAACTGGCATTATATTCGCAAGTGGCATCATCTTAAAAAAGCTACTGCATTGAATGCTTTAAACGACCTTCAAAAAGAAGCCTTGCTAAAGCTGGATACCCATGATTTTGCAGTAAGCAATGCTATTATGAATTGTTGCATTTCTACTTCTATCAGCCTTTTATGGACCGATGAACAAATAAAAGAAAAGGGCGAGAAAATAGTTGCTGCTATTAGGAAGGTTATAGGGTAATTGATGATTGATAATTGATAATTGATGATTGATAATTGATAATTGATGATTGATAATTGTACAATTAAAAAGCCTGCGAGTTGAACTTGCAGGCTTTTTTTTATAACATAGAAGTGAACTAAGATTTACTATTATACATTGGGAATTCTATCAGGATACTACAACCTTTTCCTGGCATAGAATCTATTATACAAACACCATTGAAAACGTCTACTCTTGTTTTAATTTTAGTGAATCCTAAAGTATCTATCTTTTCAGCAGGATTAAAGCCAATACCATCGTCAATAATATGTAGCTTAAGCATACTATTTGATTCTTCCACTACAATATCTACATGCTTAGCCTTACTATGGGTAAGTACATTTCTGTAAGCTTCCTGAATAATCCGGTAAATATTTGTTTTAAAATCCAGCGGATAATTTTCCTCCTTAAAATTAACCCTGAGTCTGAAGTTAATCATGTTATTTTCATCTATCTGTTTTAAGAATAACAAGACAGATGATTCCAAGCCGGTATCTTTAAGATTAGGCAAGGCTACAACATGTGAAAGATCCCTGATTTTATTAATCGATTCATCCAATAAAACCAAGGTTTCGTTAAAAAGTTTTCTATCCCCTTTCTTCTCATATAAACTTAGAAATATTTTAGCACCGGTTAGTACCTGGTCTATCTTTTCGTGTAACTCGATACTAATACTTCTTTTCTCATTTTCTTCTCCTTCAATTACCGCCTTTTTAAGCTCTTTCTGCAACTTTTTCTGATCAGTAATATCTCGGGCCGTTGAATAAAAAAACAACTCATTGTTTTCATAAAACTTATTGAGCCTGATATCTACAGATTTTTCTATTCCTTGTTTAGTAGTATGAATGGCTTCGAAAGAAATACCATCATCACTTATGGAGTGCATTAGTTCTATTTTATCGGGTCTGGTCCATTTTTTATCCCAATCTACAATATTCAAATGCATCAATTCTTCATCCGTATATCCTAAATGCTTTTTAAAAGCTTCGTTCCATTCCAATAAGTTACCAAGTTTATCAACTATATGAATTGCATCCTGAGAAGTATTCATCAGCATCTTATATCGAATGAGATTATGTGTAGAATCTTCCTTAAACTTATTCATATTGTGTAGTATTATAATACACAAATGATTATTCTAATTCTTTATAAAGAATGTATATAAGAAAATAATTTGCGTATCGCTTCAAATCAAATATAATATTAAAACTTTAAAGTAACATAAATTGATATCGATTGCAATTCATTTATAGGTAATTTCCTGCATAATGTAACATTAAAATACATTTAAACACAACAGAATCCATCCTATCCGATTAACTTTATCGGCTCAAACTGGTTACATCAATATGTATAGATACACATTACCTATTATTATCTTCCTTTTTTCCATTGCCTGTAATAACAAAAAAGAAGATGTATTAAAGCCTAAAACCACGCCTCCTTCTGTAGTAGATGTGATAGTGGCAGGGACTAAAACACTCAACAATACCATTGAAGTAAATGGATCGGTATTAGCTAATGAGATGCTGGATATTCACCCGGAAGTGAGCGGCCGTCTTACATACTTAAATATCCCTGAGGGTAATGCCGTTAAAGCTGGAACTATACTGGCAAAAATTAATGATGCTGATTTGCAGGCTCAATTAACCAAAAGCAAAGTACAACTTGAGCTTGCTAAAAAAACAGAAGAACGTTTCAAGAAATTACTAGCGATCAATGGATTGAATCAGGCTGATTATGATGCTGCTTTAAACAACGTAAATAATATAAAAGCTGACATTGAATTGCTGAAAGCACAAATAGACAAAACAGTTATTAAAGCTGCATATGATGGTGAACTTGGGTTGAAACAAGTTAGTCCGGGAGCTTATGTTACCCCTGCTACTGTGCTGGCTACGCTGCAACAAGTAAATAAATTGAAGATCGATTTTACTGTACCTGACGTTTATAGTAATTTAATTAAGAAAGGAAATACAGTAATGGTTAGTACCAACCAAAGTAAAACTACTTTTGCTGCAACTATTATTGCTACCGAGCCGGTTGTAAATACCAGTTCCCGAAACCTTAAAGTAAGAGCGATAATGGAAAACAACAAGGTAAATCCGGGTGCTTTTGTAAAGGTTTTACTGAAAGCAGAGACAAATAACAATCATATAGTTATTCCAACCAATGCTATCATTCCTGATGCAGATTCCAAGAAAGCAATAGTGGTTAAAGGAGGAAAGGGGAAATTTGTAAACATAGAAACAGGGATAAGGACTGCGGGAGGTGTAGAGGTTATTAGTGGTATTAATATTGGCGATACAGTAGTGGTTACAGGGGTTTTATTTGTACGTCCAAACACTTTAGTGAAAATAAGAACGGTAAAAAAGCTGGAGGAAATAACGAAGGAATAATTAGCTAATTAGCTGATGTGATAATGTGCTAATGAATACAGAATACAGGAGACAGGAGTCAGGAGAATACAGAATACAAATTCATTAGCTAATTTGCTGATATGCTAATGTGCTAATGAATACAGGAGACAGGAGATAGGAGTCAGGAGAATACAGAATACAAATTCATTAGCTAATTTGCTGATATGCTAATGTGCTGATGAATACATTGTTTTGAATGTTGAATTTTAAATGTTGAATGAAATCAGAATACAATAATTCGCTAATACATTAATTCAGTAATTAGCTAATTAAATACAAGAAGAAAAATGAATATATCAGAATTATCATTAAAGCGTCCGGTGCTGGCTACAGTTATGAACATATTGATTGTTCTGTTTGGCTTGGTTGGATATTACTTTTTAGCTGTACGGGAATACCCGGCCATTGACCCACCTACCATCAATGTGAGCACTACCTACATGGGTGCTAATGCAGACATTATGGAGAGCCAGGTAACAGAACCTCTGGAGAAACAGATTAATGGAATTCCTGGTATTAAATCAATCGTTTCTTCCAGCACAATAGGCAGAAGTAATATTACCGTTGAGTTTAATGTAGGTTCCAATCTGGAGGCCTCGGCAAATGATGTAAGGGATAAAGTAGGACAAGCTGTAAAGAATCTTCCACAGGATATTGATGCTGCGCCGGTAGTTACCAAGAGTGATGCCAACAGCGATTTTATCATCCTGATGGCAGTACAAAGTCAGACCAAAAACCTGCTGGAATTAAGCGACTATGCAGAGAATGTTTTACAACAACAATTACAGACCATTCCGGAAGTAAGTGCCGTAAATATTATAGGACAGAAACGTCCTTCTATGAGGCTTTGGGTAAACCCTGATAAACTAAATGCTTTCAATGTAACTTTTAGTGATATATCTGCAGCCTTAAATAAAGAGAATGTAGAAATACCCTCTGGGAAATTGTATGGGACCAATACAGAGATGACCATCAGAGCTTTGGGTAAACTGGTAACAGAAGCAGATTTCAACAACCTAATTCTAAAAGAAGATGCTGAAGGAATTATTCGATTGAAAGATGTTGCTAAAGTAGAGATAGGACCAGAAAACGATGAATTTTGCTGGAGATTAAATGGGGTTAATGCTGTAGGATTAACTGTTATTCCTCAGCCCGGAGCTAACTATATAAAGATTGCCGATGAGTTTTATAAAAGACTTGCGGATATAAAACAAAAGCAGAAAGGAGACTTTCAGATTACCCCATTGTTTGATACAACTCAGAATGTAAGAAGGAGTATAAAAGAAGTAGAAGAAACATTACTCATTTCGTTTTCATTGGTAGTATTAGTAATCTTCTTTTTCTTTCGTAATATACTCATTGCTATTCGTCCATTGATAGATATTCCTATCTCGCTGGTAGCAACCTTTTTTATCATGTATTTAGCAGGTTTCAGTATCAATGTATTAACACTTTTAGGAATTGTTCTGGCTACCGGTCTGGTAGTAGATGATGGCATTGTAGTTACTGAAAATATCTTCAGAAAACTGGAAGATGGATTACCTATTCATAAGGCTGCACTGGAAGGAAGTAAAGAAATATTCTTTGCGGTAATATCTACCTCTATTACCCTTGCTGTTGTATTCTTACCGGTTGTATTCTTACAGGGATTTGTAGGTAGTTTATTCAGAGAGTTTGGTGTAGTAGTAGCAGGGGCAGTATTAATTTCTGCCTTTGTATCATTAACCATTACGCCTGTATTAAATGTTGTACTACAAAGAAAAGGAGCCAGTCATGGTAAGTTTTACGAAAGAACAGAACCATTCTTTAAAGGGATGGAAAGTGGCTACAAAAGAATGCTGGAAGGGTTTTTAAAAGTAAGATGGCTTGCATGGGTAATTATTATGGTATGCGCTGTAATGATGTATTTTTTATACACGAATATTCAGAGTGAATTAGCACCTATAGAAGATAAATCAAACATTCGTTTTCAGATGACTTCTCCTGAAGGTTCGAGCTATGGATACATGGTAAATGCTGCAGATAAAATGATGAACTTCATTGGTGATTCAACCGCCGAAAAAGAGTTTGTATTTGCTGCAGTACCCGGCTTTGGTGGTACCAGTAATGTTAACTCTGGTTTTGGAAGAATGAAGTTGATAAATCCTACACTTAGAAAAAGAACTCAGAGCGAAGTAGCAAAAGATATTGCCAAAAAACTAGGCAGATTCAATGATATAAGAGTTTTCCCGGTGGAGGAACAAACTATTGCTGTTGGACTGGGTTCGAAGGGTGCATTGCCAGTACAGTTTATACTACAGAATCTAGATTTCCAGAAACTAAAATCAGTCATTCCAAAGTTTCTGGATGAAGCGAGAAAGGATAAAACATTTCAGAATGTTGACGTCGATTTAAAATTCAATAAACCCGAACTACAGTTAACTATCGACAGAATAAAAGCTAAAGACCTTGGGCTAAGCATGAGTGATGTTGCGGATGTAGTTCAGAGTGCTTTTAGTGGCAGAAGACTTGCGTACTTTATCATGAATGGTAAACAGTATCAGGTAATATCACAGGTAGAATATAAAGACCGTCAGGCACCAAGAGATATTTCGGGATTATATGTTCGTAATAACCGTGGCGAGAACATAGCTCTTTCTGCTGTAGTGTCGCTAAAAGAAAGTTCTAATCCTCCATCCCTTTTCCACTATAACCGTTTTAAATCTGCCAGCATTCAAGCTTCTTTAGCTGAGGGTAAAACTATTGGTGATGGGGTTAAGGCCATGCAAGCAATAGGCAATAGATTACTGGACGAAAGTTTTCAAACTTCATTAGGTGGAGCCTCCCGCGATTATTCGGAAAGTAGTGGTAACACCACCTTTGAATTTATACTTGCTTTAATTCTTATCTATCTGGTATTGGCTGCACAGTTCGAAAGTTTTAAAGATCCATTTACTATTATGCTTACCGTTCCATTGGCATTGGCAGGGGCACTATTAAGTTTATATGTATTTGATCAGACTATCAATATATTTTCTCAGATTGGTATGATTATGCTGATAGGATTAGTTACCAAAAATGGTATACTAATTGTAGAGTTTGCAAATCAGAAAAGAGAACATGGACTGCCTAAAGTACAAGCAGTAGTAGAAGCAGCATCCCATAGGTTAAGACCTATTCTGATGACCAGTCTTGCTACTGCATTAGGAGCATTGCCAATTGCAATGAGTCTTGGCGCAGCAAGTACCAGTAGAAGACCATTGGGTATTGTAATTGTGGGTGGTATAATATTCTCTTTGTTACTAACCTTACTGGTTATCCCTGCTGTATATACTTATATCAGTAGTAAACATGAGGGGAAAGAAACGAATTATACAGAGTAGACAATTAGCTAATTAGCTGATGTGCTAATGTGCTAATGAATACAGGGAGGAAGGAGACAGGAGATAGGAGTCAGGAGAATACAATGCAATGGGGAAGGAGTAATACATGTCTGAGGGCCTATTACTGATTTGATAATTTGCTAATGAATACAGGGAGAAAGGAGACAGGAGTTAGGAGAATACAATGCAATGGGCAAGGAGTAATACATGTCTGAGGGCCTATTACTGATTTGATAATTTGCTAATGAATACAGGGAGGTAGGAGACAGGAGATAGGAGAATACAATGCAATGGGCAAGGAGTAGAAAGTAAAGAGTAAGACAAGAATGAATGCTAAATACAGATTTGAAAATGAATACAATATGAGTATGTTTATGATGAAGAATATGATGAAGGTTACTACAGCTTTCCTTTTGCTCTTTCCTGTTATTGCTTTTAGCCAACAACTTACCTTGCAGGAAGCTATCAATATTACATTGAAGAACAACTATGATATTCAGATTAGTAAAAGCAATGTAAACCTATACAGCATCAACAACAATATTGGTATTGCAGGCGGTTTACCTACAGTAAGTGGAACACTAAGTAATCAGGAGTCTGTGAGCAATTTAAATCAGAAGTTTAATACAGGCACAGAGATAACAAAAAATGGTGCGAGTACCAATACTGCTACCATCAATGTTACAGGGAGTATGCTACTATATAATGGTTACAGGGTAGTAGCCACTAAGAAAAGACTGGAAGCTCTGGAGCAACAAAGTAAACAACAACTGAACGCAATTATACAGAATACTATTGCTGTTGTAATGCTTAAATACTTTGATATTATCAGACAACAGAGTTATATAAAAACACTGCAACAAAGTATTGACTTATCTAAAAAACAACTGGAAATTATAACGGCTAAGAAAGAAGTAGGTATGGCTAATAATGCCGATTTATTTCAATCTCAGATAGATTTAAATACACGTTTGCAAGACTATGCTTCACAAGAATTAATTGTGAAACAAGCCAAGACCGATTTACTAACGCTGATGGCTGTAAAAGCCGATAGTTCCATTACAATTAATGATTCTATATTGGTAGACAGTCATCTTTTACTGGCACCTGTTTTAGATTCATTACAACATAATCCTGACATTGCTGCTATAGATAAACAGATATTTATTAATCAGCAAATTGAAAAAGAAACAGCAGCACAGCGCTATCCTTCTTTAAGAGCTAATACAGGTTTAAATTTTGGTCGTACTCAATCTGATGCAGGACAGGTATTACTAAACCAGTCTTATGGCCCTTTCTTAGGCTTAAGTTTATCAGTGCCAATATACAATGCTGGCATAACTAAAAGACAGGAGAAAATGGCTTCCATTAACACAGGTATTTCAAAGCTTCAAAAAGAAAGTTTAGTTGATAAGTACAAGGCAGATATTATAAAAACATATCAGTCTTATAGCACCAGTATTCAGCAAGCAAAAACACAGGAAAGCAATTATCAGTTATCAGCACAATTAGTGGATTTATCCCTACAAAGATTCAAACTTTCACAGGCTACTATTATCGAATTAAGGGAAGCACAGAAGAGTTATGAAAGTGCAGGATACCGTCTGGTAAATCTTTTATATGCCGCTAAAATAGCCGAGATAGAACTAAAAAGAGTCAGCAATGGGTTAGGGCTATAAAGTAAATATACTTAATTAGTGATTTTTAATCTCAATCAATTATTTTAGTCGCATAAAGTGAACCTAGCATGCGACTAACCAACTATTTTAAAGCGTTTTTCTCCAGCGAAAAAGCTGGTGGATTAATCCTGTTGGTTTGTACCATCTTCTCCTTAATAGTCACTAATTCTGTTCTTCAATCCAGTTATTTATCTATCTGGCATTTCAGCATTGCAGGCCACCCATTGGAGTACTGGATTAACGATGGTTTAATGGCTATCTTTTTCCTCCTGATAGGTCTCGAACTGGAACGTGAATTATACGATGGAGAGCTTTCTTCTGTAAACAATGCACTACTTCCAATTCTGGCTGCAGTGGGCGGTATGATAGTGCCAGCAGCTATCCATGCATTCTTAAATAAAGGAACCGTATTCAGCTCTGGTGCAGGCATACCAATGGCTACAGATATTGCTTTTGCCTTGGGTATACTATCCTTGCTGGGAAATAAAGTACCTGCTTCTCTAAAAGTATTTCTAACTGCGCTGGCTGTAATAGACGATCTTGGAGCAATAGGCGTAATTGCTGTATTTTATACGCAGACAATTGTCTGGATGAACGTACTACTGGCAATGGGAATTTATGTAGTTTTATTTATTTTAAATAAACGCAAAGTCTATGCCTTATGGCCTTATTTAATTGGTGGATTAATCATGTGGTATTGTATGCTCCACTCCGGAATTCATGCAACCATAACAGGAGTATTACTCGCTTTTGTAATTCCTTTTGGCGACAGAACTAAAAAGTCTCCATCATACACTTTACAGCATTTTTTGCACAAGCCTGTTGCCTGGTTTATTATCCCTGTTTTTGCTTTAGCCAATACCGCCATTATAATCAATTGCAACTGGACCAGCATTTTCCAGCATCATAACGAGTTGGGAATTATGGCTGGATTAATAGCAGGAAAACCAATTGGAATTCTATTATTCAGTATGCTGGGAATAAGTGTAGGCATTTGTTCGCTACCAAATGATCTTAAATGGAAACATATACTAGGGGCAGGTATGCTGGGGGGCATTGGTTTTACCATGTCTATCTTTATTACATTGCTTGCATTTAAACAGGATGATATTATTACTACATCAAAACTATCCATACTTATTGCATCTTTAATATCTGGAATAATGGGTTGGCTTTGGCTGAATATTACCCTTAAGAAATCCACATATTAATAATTCCAAGAAACTTTATACAGTATTTATATTCATTTGATTATTCAATAGTACATCCCTATAAGTTTGCAGGTAATGAGGACTTTTGAAGATAGAAATACCCATAAGGGATTACGCAATCAGTTGATTAAACTGCTTAGGGAGAAAGGTATAACCGACGAAAATGTATTGGAAGCTATGACCACTATACCTCGTCATTTCTTTTTAGACTCTGCTTTCGATCATATTGCTTACGAAGACCGGGCTTTTCCTATTGCAGCAGATCAAACAATTTCTCAACCTTATACAGTTGCTTATCAAACGCAGTTATTAGAAATAAAGAAAAGCGATAAAGTATTGGAAATTGGGACAGGCAGTATTTATCAAACTACCATACTTGCCGAGATGGGTGCCTGGGTATATACTATTGAAAGACAAAAGAAATTGTTTGAAGAACAGAAAAACTATTACTTCAAAAGGAAGTATCATAATATTAAATTCTTTTATGGAGATGGGTTCGAAGGACTAAAAACTTACGCCCCTTTCGATAAAATTATTATCACTGCGGCTGCCCCATTTATTCCACCAAAACTGGTAGAACAATTAAAAACAGGAGGCTTTATGGTTATCCCTGTTGATGAAGGCGATGCACAAAGAATGATGCGATTAACTAAACAGGCGGATGGTAGTTTTACACAACAAATGTTTGATCAGTTTTCTTTTGTACCAATGCTTACAGGGAAGAATCAGTAGCGTTATTCACTCAACTCCAGCCATTTCATTTCTTTCTCTTCCTGTAGTTTTATAATCTCTGCAATTCTATTGCTGATAGTCGTTATTTTATCAAAGCTGATATTGGTTTCGCATAATGCTTCTTCCAGCTGCTTTTTTTCTTTCTCCAGATTTGCAATCTCACGCTCCAGATTGTCGAGCTGTTTTTTCTCTCTAAAGCCCATTTTCTTT
>CAIVPM010000352.1 GCA_903907815.1 uncultured Chitinophagaceae bacterium
AATCAATTACATTATTTATACGTTGTTTATTACTGCCACTGGTTGCTGGTAAAACTGTTCTTACATTGCCACCATATACAACTATTGTTACTATATCTTTTTCTCTAAGATTTTCTACCAGTAATTTAAATGCAGATTGTAATAAAGGAAGTCGGTTGGGTTTTTCCATACTACCTGATACATCTATTAAAAATACAAGATTAGAAGGCGGAATACTATCCAGATTTAATTTAGGAGCATCCAGATTTAAGTATAGCAATTGACTATTATCGTTCCAGGGGCAGTTGGTTATCTTGGTTCTGCAATTAAACCCTTTTGTAGGTACCGTATAATCATTGCTTTTGAAGTCGAAATAATTCAACATTTCTTCAATCCTTACTGCATCATAAGGTACTTGAATTCCATTGTGAATATATCGTCTGATATTACTATACGAAGCTCGGTCAATATTTAATGAAAAACCTGTTTCAGGACTTGTAGACGACTCTACCATATCGTTTTCTATTAGTTTAGTATAGGTCTCTTGGGACCCCAGAGCTGTTACAATCTTTTCGTATCCATCCCAGTTTTTAGTGTGTGAACTTAGTTTAATAGTAGACTTCTTCTCCGTGCTTTTGTATAATCTCATTTTAAGCACCTGATACTGTGTAGCATCTACTAATTGCTTTAATGTATCATAACCCGACATGATTAACGATATAGTGTCGAAACGCTTATTTAAAGGTATTCCAAAAACACCTTCACCGCCACTGGAAAATGGATAGTTTCCTTTTGATTGAAGATGTATCATGACAAAGGAAAATTTATTTCCCTTTTCATCCAGTACTTCTCCTCTAAGATAATTTTGTGCAGACAATGCAGGTGCAAGAAGAACACAAATTATCGTTAATAATAGACGTCTGATATTTTTACGTAGATAATTAGGTAAATCTATCATATAGGATAATAAAGACTACTAAGAAGGCGTATGGAGTTGATAGATTTCTTTAAGATTTCTACCATATCCGTCATAGTCCAGACCGTATCCTAATACAAATTTATTAGGGATATTAAAGCAGCAATAGTCTATAGGAACTTTATGTTGGATTGCATCTGGTTTATATAATAATACGGCAACTTTTAAACTCGCAGGTTGTTGATTAAATAATTGTGGAAGAAATGCATGAAGAGTATTTCCAGTGTCAATTATATCTTCAATTACAACAATGTCCCTCCCTTGAATATTTGCATCAAGACCAATACAAGTAATTACATGACCAGTAGATTGTGTGCCTTTATAAGATGCTAATTTTATAAAGCAAACTTCAACATCAATGGTTAGTTCTTTAAATAAGTCAGCAGTAAAAATAAAGGCACCGTTAAGTACAGAAACAAAAAGGGGTTTCTTATCTTTATAATCACGATTAATTTCTGCTGCAATTTCTTTAATTTTATGCCTGATAGTTTCTTCAGATATAAATGGTACAAATTGTTTATCTAGCAATGTTATCATTTCCTGCATATCAATTTAATTGGATGAACCTTTAGTTGTTGATGAAGCAATATTAGCTGTTTTATTTGAATTGGTAGTCCCTACTCTTAACAATATTTTCTGTCCAGTGTTAGGCTTTGAACTTTTATTGAAATTATTGTATTCAAGTACGCTTTTCATCATCACACCTTCTTTCTGACAAATGTCGTAAAGTGATTCTTCAGGTGTTGCAATATGGAAGTCAGTAGCACCTTTTTTTAGCTTTCTTTCCAGAAATACAAGGTGATCGGTTGAAAGGATGTCTACTTCTTCAAGTTCATTAAAGTCTAGCAATTTATCAAAAGATATATTGTACTTAGTAGCTATGGAAAGTAAAGAGGTGCCAGCAGAGGCAAAAATTACTTTAGAATGATTAATAGTAAAAATGGAATCAGGATAAATTGATTTCTTCTTTTCTACCATAGCAGGCTTACTGATAGAATCTTTTTTAAGTTCTTTTTGTACAATAACATCTTCCGCAGAATCCACTTCTGGTTCGATAGTGTTTGACTTGGTAATAACAGCTTTTACTGCAGTAATGCTGTCTTTACTTATTTCTTTAAGGTATGCAGGATTGTTGTCTAATGCTAGTGCAGTTGTATCTGAAATGTTTTCATGTTTCATCTTCATAGCAACTAAAGACAGTTGATTAAGGTTGTAATCATTAATAATTTTAATTAGTAATAATGGATAGTTTGTTTCGGTTGCATAACCGCATTTTTTCAACCCTCTTGCCCATCCTTCATAATCCAATGGATCTAACTGAAACAAAGAAGTATAATAAGGTCTATTTTTTAAGAAATCAGAGTGATCTTTATACGAATCAGCGGCAGTTTTATATACCCTGAAACATTCACCTTTACTATCATCATCATGATATACCTTATCACCTGTCCATTCTGTTTTACATTTTATACCAAAATGGTTATTCGATTTTGCTGCTAAATCACTTTCACCATATAAAGATTCCAGCATACCCTGAGCAATAGTAATTGAAGCAGGTACTCCTGTACGGATCATTTCATTAATAGCAATATCTTTATAAGTATTCATGTAATTAGTTCCTTTTTCTGTTTGTTGTGCAAATGCACAAATCATTAACAGAACAGAGCTAACTAACATGGAAAATCTAATCTTCATAATTATTCTTTTTTATCATCATCAATCCATCACGAATAGGTACTATTAGTTGATGAGTTCTTTGGTCATTATTTACGTGCCGGTTAAAATTGTCTATTGCTTTTGTATTCTTATCTTTTGTTCCCGTATCAATCACTTTTCCGTGAAATAATACATTGTCAGCAATAATGATGCCACCTTCTTTCAACCTGGGAAGCACAAGTTCATAATATTCAATGTAACTTACTTTATCCGCATCTATAAATACCAAGTCCCATTCATAGTCCAGAATCGGGATTATTTCCTTGGCATTTCCAGAGTGCAAATGTATCTGCTTATTTTTAGGTGAAAAGCTAAAATTTAACCTAGCACTACTCACATCGGCCTCTCTCAGTTCTATACTGTGCAATTCTCCTTCTTTTTTCAATCCTTCGGCCAGACATAGTGTACTGAAGCCTGTAAAAGTCCCAATCTCTAGTATATGCTTAGGAGCCAGCATTCTACTGATAAAGGCAAGATATTGCCCCTGCAGAATACTGCTCATCAGGTGCGCATGAGGGTGCATTTCAGTAGTTGTTTCATGAATTCTGGAAGCTTCAACAGGTATTTTTAAACTAAAATCACTGGAATATTGCTCTAACTCGGGATTTATTAGTATCATTTTTGTTAAATAGTTAGCGGTTATAAGTCAATAATTTACTACCTCTTTTGAATTATGGTAGTTTATCTCCATTATATAACGATAATTAGCCATATTTTGATATATCCCCAAAGCCTAATTTGCCCTCCTTTTGTTATTAAAGTTAATTGTATGCCGTTTTTACCTACATTTGCCATCCAAAAATTTTATTTTTAATGAAAACAGTTACAATTGAAGGACAATTGAGGACCGAAGTTGGCAAAAAAGCCACCCGTCAACTACGCTCTCAAGAAATGGTGCCAGGTGTAATCTACGGGGGTGCTAAAGAAATAGCTTTCGCAACTCCAGCAAAGGCTTTAAAGTCATTGGTTTACACATCGGAATTTTTATTAGCAGAAGTTAATGTAAGTGGTACCACTTACAGATGCATTCTGAAAGACTTACAATTTGATAAAGTAAGCGACGAATTGATCCACGTAGATCTATTAGAACTTGTAGATGATAAGAAAGTTATTGCAACTTTACCTATCAAGTATACAGGTACTGCAGTAGGGGTTAAAGAAGGGGGTAAATTAGTTTTAAAGATTAAAGCTTTAAAAGTAAAAACCTTACCTAAGGACCTGAAAGAGTTTATAGAAGTTGATATTACCAACTTAAAATTAAACGAAAACATCAGAGTTCAAGACGTGAAAGAAGAGTTCATGGAAATCCTTAACTCTCCAAGAATTCCTTTGGCTTCAGTTGTTATGACAAGGCAATTGAAACAAGAAGAATCAGCGGAAGCTAAGAAGAAATAAGAAATTACTTATTTTAAATAAAAACAGGCTGTCAGTTTTCTGGCAGCCTGTTTTGCGTTTTAGAAGCACTCAATTTTATCAACCCTATTTATCCCCTATCTCTACGTTTAGAATATTTTTATTACTCGATTATTTTCCTTCTATAAACATTTAATTATTAGCATACCAGCAAATTATTGTATTAGCTAATTAATCTTACATTTGCCGCCTCAATAAAAACAGGTTATGAATAAAGGTCCCATTTCTCAGTTTGTAGAAAAGCATTATCGCCATTTTAATTCTGCTGCATTAGTAGATGCTGCAAAAGGATATGAAACCCATTTGCTGGAAGGCGGGAAAATGATGGTAACCCTTGCAGGTGCCATGAGTACGGCTGAATTAGGAATTTCTTTTGCCGAAATGATTCGTCAGGGAAAAGTAGATATTATTAGTTGTACTGGCGCTAATCTGGAAGAAGATGTAATGAATCTGGTAGCACACTCTCATTATAAAAGAGTACCTAACTACCGTGATCTTACGCCACAGGAAGAGTGGGATTTATTAGAAAATCATTACAATCGTGTTACTGATACTTGTATACCTGAAGAAGAAGCTTTCCGTCGTTTACAAAAACACCTTGTAAAACAATGGATGGATGCAGAAGCTAAAGGAGAAAGATACTTTCCCCACGAATTTTTATATAAAACAGTATTAAGCGGCGAGCTGGAGCAATACTATGAGATTGACCCTAAGGATAGCTGGATAGTAGCTGCTGCAGAAAGAAATATACCGATAGTAGTACCAGGTTGGGAAGATAGTACTACCGGAAACATATTTGCCAGCTACGTTATTAAGAACGAACTGAAAGCAAGCACTGTAAAAAGTGGTATAGAATACATGGTATATCTTACCGAATGGTACAGAGCCAACAGTGGTGGTAAAGGCGTTGGTTTTTTCCAGATTGGGGGCGGTATTGCAGGAGATTTTCCTATCTGCGTAGTTCCAATGATGTACCAGGATCTGGAGTGGCACGATGTTCCATTCTGGAGCTATTTCTGTCAGATAAGTGATAGTACCACTAGTTATGGCAGCTACAGTGGTGCCGTACCAAATGAAAAAATCACCTGGGGCAAACTGGATATTCATACACCAAAATTCATTGTAGAAAGTGATGCAACGATTGTGGCTCCTTTGATTTTTGCCTGGGTTCTTGGCTGGTAAGCGGTATTTTATAGGTTGTTTTAAAAAACAATTGACAACATGATAATTATCATTTCTTATATCAAATTAATTCCTCAACTTTGGTATCTGAACAACGATTGTTTCATTAATTAAAACATAAATGCCATGGTTACCGAAGAACAACATCACCTATTGATTGACGAATGTAAAGAGTGGGTAAAGAAGTTAAAAGACCTTAAGGATGAAGTAGCAGATCTTAGAAGTGAATTGTACGTATTTGCTCCTGGAAAAACAGATCATGAAACTTTAAAAGGAATTGAACATTTTCACAATCAGTTTCACATTCAGTTAATCAATATTCATGACTTAAAACATGAAATTAAGCACCACATTCAAGAAGCGGAACATCATCCAAATTTTGGGAACCGTATTCCTCACAGACATGTAAAAGATCATTTCGATTTGTTTACTAAAGTATTTAATGAATTGAAAGATGAATTTCATAC
>CAIVPM010000353.1 GCA_903907815.1 uncultured Chitinophagaceae bacterium
ACTACTGTTGGTCGTGTATTATTTAATCAGTTTGTTCCTAAAGAAGTTGGTTATGTAAATGCATTATTAACTAAAAAGAACCTAAGAGAGATTGTAGGAGACATTATTAAGATTACTAATGTACCTATTACCGCTAAGTTCCTGGATGATATTAAAACACTTGGATTCAGAATGGCCTTCAAGGGTGGATTGAGCTTTAGTATTAATGACCTTATCATTCCTGAAATAAGAAATGAGTTACTGGATCATGCTAAGACTGAAGTAGAGGAAGTATGGGAAAACTACAACATGGGATTGATTACTAATAACGAGCGTTATAACCAGGTAATTGATATATGGGGTAAAGTGGATATGCGTATTACTGAAACTTTGATTCGTGAAATGGCAACAGATAAACAAGGGTTTAACTCTGTTTACATGATGCTGGATAGTGGAGCGAGAGGTAGTAAAACGCAGGTTAAACAACTGGTGGGAATCAGAGGTCTGATGGCTAAACCTCGTAAGAGTGGTTCATCGGGTTCTGAGGTAATTGAGAATCCAATCCTTTCTAACTTTAAGGGTGGATTGAACGTATTGGATTACTTCATTTCTACGCACGGTGCTCGTAAAGGTCTTGCGGATACGGCCCTTAAAACAGCGGATGCAGGTTACCTGACCCGTCGTTTGGTGGATGTAGCTCAGGATGTGGTAATTAATGAAGAAGATTGTGGTACTTTAAGAGGTATCAACACTTCTGCATTGAAAGATAACGAAGATATTATTGAAGGATTAGCAGATAGAATTGAAGGACGTACATCATTACATGCTGTATTCCATCCAATTACCGAAGCATTGATTATTGATGCTGGTGAAGAAATTTCTGCTGATGTAGCTAAAGAAATAGAAGATGCTGGTATTGAAAGCGTAGAAATACGTTCTGTACTTACCTGCGAAAGTAAGAGAGGTGTTTGTGTAAGATGTTATGGTAAAAACCTTGCTACTGGTTACCTTGCTCAAAGAGGTGATTCTGTTGGTATCATTGCTGCTCAGTCAATTGGAGAGCCTGGTACACAGCTTACCTTACGTACTTTCCACGTGGGTGGGGTTGCAGGTTCTGCATCTATTGAATCTGCTTTACATGCTAAGTTTGACGGTACTATTCAGTACGACGGTTTAAGAACTGTTGATACCCTGAATAACGACGGTGAAAAAGTTAAGGTGGTTATTGGTCGTACCGGTGAAGTAAGAGTAATGGACTTAAAGAACGATCGTTTATTAATAACTAATAACGTTCCTTATGGTTCTACACTTTCTTTAAAAGATGGTGCGCATGTTAAGAAAGGAGATGTTATCTGTACATGGGATCCATTTAACAACGTTATCGTTGCTGAACAGAATGGTAATATCAAATTTGAAAGTGTAATTGATGGTGTTACTTACCGTGATGAATCTGATGATCAGACTGGTCACCGTGAGAAAGTGGTAATTGAATCGAAAGATAAATCTAAATTACCAAGTATCATTGTTGTTGGTAAGGATAATAAAACATACAACTTACCTGTAGGAAGCCATATTGCGGTAGAAGAAGGTGAAGATGTAAGAGCTGGACAGGTGTTGGTTAAAATTCCTCGTGTATTAGGTAAATTAAGAGATATCACTGGAGGTCTTCCACGTGTTACTGAGTTGTTTGAAGCTCGTAACCCTGGTAACCCTGCAGTAGTTTCTGAAATTGATGGTGTGGTTACATTTGGTAACGTTAAACGTGGTAACAGAGAAATCATTATTGAAGCAAAAGATGGTATGACTAAGAAATACTTAGTTCCATTGAGCCGTCAGATTCTGGTTCAGGATGCTGACTTTGCTAAAGCTGGTTCTCCATTATCCGATGGACAGATTGCACCAATCGATATTCTGGCTATCAAAGGACCATTTGCAGTACAAGAGTATGTTGTAAATGAAATTCAGGAAGTTTACCGTCTTCAAGGGGTAAGAATTAATGATAAACACATTGAAACTATTGTTCGTCAGATGATGAAGAAAGTAGAGATTGTGGATGCCGGAGATACAAGATTCTTAGAAGAAGATTTAGAAGACCGTTTTGAATTTATAGAAGAGAATGATAGAATCTATGATAAGAAAGTAGTTACTAATCCAGGTGGAAGCGCTAAGATGAAACCAGGACAGATACTGACTATCAGAGAATTAAGAGAAGAGAATTCTATCTTACGTCGTGCCGATCTTCAACTGGTAGAGGTAAGAGATGCACAACCAGCTACTGCTAAACCAGTATTGTTGGGTATCACTAAAGCTTCACTTGGAGTTCAAAGCTGGATTTCAGCTGCATCGTTCCAGGAAACTACAAAGGTATTAAGTCAGGCTGCCATCAATGGTAAAGAAGACAAGATGCTTGGATTGAAAGAAAACGTAATTACTGGTCATGCAATACCTGCAGGTACTGGTCTTCGTGAATTCGAAAATCTGATTGTAGGAAGTAAAGAAGAATATGAATTATTGCTGACTACCAAGGAAGCAATGACTTTTGATGATGATGAATAATATATCTCAATAGTATAATATTAAAGAGGTTGTTTCTGAATGGAACAGCCTCTTTTTTTTTGAGTGAAATACAAGGCGCAAAGGCGCAAAGGAATACAAATACAGTGGGAGACAGGAGGTAGGAGAAATGGGCACTAATTTGGGAAATAGAGCAGATTATTCGAAGGATTTTACTTATATTAGTAGCGTTATTTAAGATATAATGAATACAGAAACAAATAAAATATCTATACGTTTTTTCAATGACTTCGAAGTAAGAGCTGGATGGGAGCACGAAAATGCTAAATGGTGGTTTTCTGTGTTGGATATTGTTAGCATTTTAAACGAAGAAAGGGATTATACTAAAAACCGCAATTATTGGAAATACTTGAAAGCAAAACTGAAAAAAGAAAACAGTGAAGTGGTTAGTCTCACTACCCAGTTGAAACTTTTGGCTCCTGATGGCAAAAAACGATTAGCAGATACGCTTGATAGTGAAGGCATCATTATGCTTGCCAAAAATTTCCCTAATAACAGGGCTATGAAATTTCTGGATTGGTTTTTGTACAGCGACAACAGTATTGACGGTCAGAGCAAGAAGAAGGCCTATACATTTTTTGAAGGTAATTTGATTAAAGAAATTGAAGTCGGCACAAGTAAAGGGTTACAACAAATTCAAGCTTACTTGTTTGGTGGATTATATGATTTTGCAGGTCAGATAAGGCAAAAAAATATTTCGAAAGGAGGTTTTCAATTTGCAACCTCTCATTTTTTAGGCAACACCTTAATACAAATAGAAGGAATGCCTGAGTTGACATTTGAGGAAATTGTTCATAAATATGTAGAAATGAACATTGCACACCCGTTTATGGAAGGTAACGGCAGAAGCACCAGATTATGGCTAGATTTTATTTTGAAAAAACGGTTGAAAAAATGTATAGACTGGAGCAAAATAAGCAAGAGCGATTATATGAATGCCATGATGATTAGCCCAACAAACAGTAATGTTCTTCAAAAGATATTGAAGATGGCATTGACCGATAAAATAAATGATCGTGAGATGTATATGAAAGGCATTGACTATTCCTATTACTACGAAGAGAATTAATTGATAATCGTAAACTTTCTATCTGAAACCTTTGAAAATTAAATAGTAAAAGTAGTTCCTTCTTTAGCCAGTTTAGTATTAGGGAAGATAACTTTAGCTTCGTTTAAAAAGCTGGTAATTGTATCGTAGCGGCTACTGAAATGACCAATAATTAAGTTGCCTGCATTCGCTTTTAAGGCAATGGTAGCAGCTTGTTCGGTAGTAGAGTGGAATCTTTCGAAAGCCTTTTCTGGCTGATCTTTCAGATAAGTAGTTTCGTGGTATAATAAGGTTACATCTTTAATATGTTCCAGGATACTTTCATCATAACGGGTATCCGCACAAAATGCATAACTCTTAGGTACAGCATTTGGAATAGTAACTGATTCATTTACAATAGTTGTACCATCTTTAGTAATGTAATCATGCCCTTTCTTTAGCTCTTCGTAATAGCTTTTAGGAATCTCTGCTGCAATGGTTTTTTCTAAATCAATTCTTCTTGGATTTTTCTTCTCTTTAATTATAAATCCCCAGCATTCTATTTTATGTAAAGCAGGGAAACAATGCACTGTAAACTTCTTTTCGTCGACAATCATTTTAGTTTCCGTAATAGCATGGATGGTTAGTTTAAAAGGAAGAATAACACCAGCTGCATCCAATTGAATTTCTATTATCTGTTGTAAGTTCTTTGGACCATAAATATGCAAGTCATCCACCCTATTTAACAGGGCCATTGAAGTGATTAGACCAATTAGTCCAAAGTAATGATCGCCATGAAGATGAGAGATGAAAATGTAGGTTATCTTGCTTCGTCTAACCTTATATTTATTAAACTGCATCTGAGTACCTTCTCCGCAATCCAATAATAATATCTGATCTTCAATTGTTACTACTTGTGCAGTAGGATGACGATCGTGTGATGGTATTGCAGAATTGTTGCCGAGAATTGTAACTCCAAACATTGAATTTGATATTTGCCCGAAAATACTATTCCTTTTGGTTTTTTATTGGAATAATTTGTTTTATTTTTTATTAGGGGATAACTAAATGATATTGTTGCTGTAATTCACTTTCTTGAAAAGATGTTTTATAATAATAATCATGCTAATAGTAAGGAATATTCCTGCATAACAAACCAACTTAATATACGGTACTGTAGCACTAAAAGCTTCTGCAAAACTGAGTTGTTTTTCTACTAATAAATAGCCTTTAATAATACCGGCTACTATTAGTCCTGTCCAGAATACAAACAGGGATAACTGTGTAAGTCGGAAAGCATTTCTAATAATACCACTGTAAGATTCATTACCTGTAAAATAGGAGAAGCTTGCTAACAATATCATGGTGTTGATGCCAATAGTAGTGCCCATAGCATGTGCAACGGTAATGTGCGTACCATGCGTATAACGATTGATAGCAGGGATGGACATGAACAATGCCAGTAACAGATTTAATGCAACCCATACTTCTGCAGCGAGTAAAAAACGGTAAGGCAATAAATGCTTATGTTGTTGATTGCCAAACATCTTTGTTTTAAAGTTTTGTATAATACCAATTACGAAAATCCATTCGGTCATGCTGATACTGTAAGCAATAGTTCTTTGCCAGTTTGCAGTAGGTATATTATATATATGG